>CAYNHL010000220.1:832-3758 GCA_964397015.1 uncultured Desulfobacterales bacterium
TTATATAAATCTTTTGCGTTTGGATCTAATTTTTTTACTTTTACCTGCATTGGTATCTCCTTTGCGGTCCAAGCGGTTTATCCCGGAATGGTTTATCCCAGAATCTCGCTGATGTCCCGGTCCGGTGTTTTTATGGGCATGATATTAAATTTTTCCACCAGAAAGTTCAGTATGTTGGGTGTGATAAAGGCCGGGAGGCTGGGACCCAGACGGATATCCTGAATCCCCAGATACAGCAGCGCCAGAAGAATACATACAGCTTTCTGTTCATACCAGGACAGAATCATGGACAAAGGAAGGTCATTGACATTGGTATCCAGTGCCCTGGAAAGTGCCAGTGCAATCTGGACAGCGGAATAGGCATCGTTACATTGACCCATATCCAGAAGACGGGGTATTCCGTCAATATCACCAAGATCCTTGTCAAAAAAACGGTATTTTCCACAGGCAAGGGTCAAAACTATGCAGTCGTCCGGCAATTTTTCCACAAATTCTGTATAATAATTACGCCCGGGTTTGGCACCGTCACAACCGGCGACCAGGAAAAAATGGCGGATCTTTCCTGCCTTGACAGCCGCAAGTATTTCATCGGATTTATCTATGATGGCATTGCGGGCAAACCCTACCATAACCGACCCCTTGTCGGCATCCTCTTCAAATCCTGGAAGGGCCAGTGCCCGGTCGATGACCGGCTGAAAACCGGTATCCGGGATATGCTGTATACCCGGCCATCCCACCATACCGGAGGAAAACAGGTTATCCTGATAGGTTTTCTGGGGCCGCTGGAGACAATTGGTCGTCATCAGAATTGCACCGGGAAAATCTGGAAAGTCTTTGGTCTGTTTTTGCCATGCGGTACCGAACTGTCCATAAAAATGGTCATATTTTTTCAATTCCGGGTATCCGTGGGTACTGAGCATCTCACCATGGGTATAGATATTGATTCCCCTGCCCCGGGTCTGTTTGAGCAATTCTTCAAGATCTTTGAGATCGTGGCCTGAGACCAGAATGGCCTTGCCTTTTTTATGCCCCAGGGGGACCTTTGTGGGTGTCGGATGTCCATATGTTTCTGTATTGCCTGCATCCAGCAGTTCCATGGCCCGGTATGCCGCCTTGCCGCAGTCAAGGGTCAATTGTATCCAGTCGTCCAGGTTCAGTCCGGTCTGCTGGATAGCGGCCAGCCCCTTGAATATAAAAAGATATACATCATCATCTTCTTGTCCCAGAATCTGGGCATGGTCTGCATAGGCGGCCACCCCTTTAATGCCGAACAACACCGTATGTTTTAATGACAGAATATCCGGGCTGTCCGCCGGATATGAAAACAATCCCACAGATGCTGCCTGCCTGAGCATTTCCTCCCGGTTTACTGCCGGTTCAAATGTGGCGGGACCTTCTTTCAGCCGCAAGGGTTCTCGATGGTTTTCCAGTTCTTTCTTAAGATCTTCCCGCAGCGCAACAGCCTGTTGAATAAGATCCACAAACCGCTGTGGATCAAAATCCACATTGGTTAAGGTTGAAAAGGCGGCTTTAGCTGTAAACACACCATACCGCCGATCCTGTATGCCGAACCTGATGCCCTCAAGCACTACCTGCGAGAGGCCCATGAGGCTGTATAAAAGGAGGTCCTGCAGGTCTGCCACTTCCGGTTTTTTCCCGCAGACACCGAGGACATCACATCCTGTTCCCCTGGCCGTCTGCTCACATTGATAGCAAAACATGCCTCTCCTTTTGTAAAAACAGCAGCAGAGTAAGGACCCGGCTGCTGTTTCCTTCTATGACGTTATGAACATTATTCACCATCGCCTGGTTTATTCTTATCATAGGTGTGGGTCTCAGAGGTATCTATGGACATTTTATCCATAGTCTCCTGGCGTTCTTTGTTTCTTTCCTCAACAAGATCTTCACCATCTTCATTTTTGTTTTTATGTTTTTCGTCTGTCATGGCCTTCTCCTCCTCTTTTTTCTGGTTTCGGATTCCTCCTCTTCCATCATCACAGGCATCCGTTACCGGCTCATTGAGTCTTGCATGCTCGGCAGATTCATGGGCCTGTGTACAAATATCCAGTGGGATCTGTTCTTTTTTCTTTTTATCTGTCATAAAAAACCTCGGCGCAGCAGCACAAGACGACTGTCAACATATTTTTTTGGGCATGATAAAGCCCGCTGATCATGATTTCCACAAACCATGAACATTACAATATTCACGTGCTGTGACATTCTTGTTTTTGGTGTCAAAAAATGTTTCCGGGGCCTGGCCGGGTTTCAGAAAATGGCGGCAGGATGTATCCCCGTCAATAATTTCAATCCATTCAATAAAATGCTTTTCTTCCATGGGATGTGGGTTGCTCCCTACCTTCACGGTTACTCCGCCGTCTGCTGCCTCGATAACAGGCACATGTTTTTCTTTACCTTCATCCACGGCGGCTTTTTCCTCAAAAAGACCCATTGTTTCTCCACAGCATACCAAATCCCCTTCCCCGCCATGAAGGACTTCAATGATGTTTCCGCATACTTCGCATTTGTAAACCTGTTTTCTTTGTGCCATTTGATTGACTCCTTTAATTGAAAAAGTTCCTCTGGTTGCTTTGGTTACGGTTATTTTGAGATTGCATCTCCTTTGCTCAACCGCTTACCTGTTAATTCTCTTTCATGATTAAACAAAAAAAAGACGGAAAACAATAGGTAGAAACATGTACTTTACCATGATCTTTTATTTATGTTTCCCTTGGATTTATGCCAGTAATGTCTTTTATGATAACGATGCGGGGAGACAAGTGGGTATCTCATACAGCAGGTTTACGGGAAAACCCTTTTAACAGTGTTTATTTATCGGGTGCAAAGTAAAAGCAACCGGCCCGAATCATAAAACAGGCTATTGCACAACCCAGATGGTGCAGTCTTTTCCTGAATGAACAATTTTGCT
>CAYNHL010000221.1:0-3735 GCA_964397015.1 uncultured Desulfobacterales bacterium
TCCTTCTTTTTAAACCACATGGATTGTTCGGTATCCATGAAATTGAGCGGGTGTAGCCTATGTCACAGAATCGGTGGTTAGCAACAGGAAATTTTTTCACTTCTTACAAACAAGAGCAGAGAACGTTTTCAACGCACCTGGACCGGACCATTTTCACCTTTTTCCTGGTGCTGTTGTTCGGGTGGCCCCTGATATTTGAAATCAGCAATACATATATGCTGGTAATGGATAACATCCTCATTGCAATCGTGGCGGTCATTGGGTTGAACCTGCTGCTGGGTTTTGCCGGACTGATCTCTATCGGCCATGCCGCATTCGTTGGAATCGGTGCCTATACCGTGGCATCCGTATGTCGGGTCATCGGGGAAAACCATGTCATCGTCACCCATTTCTGGCCGTTGCTCATTGTGTGTGCCGGCATCATGGGGGCAATTTTCGGTGCGTTTGTGGGGCTGCCGGCCCTGCGGCTCAAGCACCTTTACCTGGCCATTGCAACGCTGTCCTTCCAGATGATCTTTGAATGGTTCATCCAGTTCATGAGCTTTTTCAACCAGGGCCAGACCATCTATGTGGGCCGGGTCCACTGGTTTACGGGCCAGGTAGGCAGAAGCGACCATTACCTGTTCTGGTATTATATCATCCTGGTCATCGTAGTGATCCTTGGATTCGGGGTCAAAAATCTTTTGAAAACAAAATACGGCCGATGCCTGATAGCCGTCCGGGACAACGACCGGGCCGCCGATGCCATGGGCATGAATCCCGGTCTCACCAAGGTGTATGCCTTTGCCCTGGCAGGTTTCTTCGCCGGTGTGGCCGGCGCTCTCCATGCCTACCTCTACCGGGGAGTAGGTTTTGAATCCTTTACCCTCCATCACTCGGTTGGCTATCTAGCCATGGCCATCGTGGGGGGTCTTGGAACCCTGAACGGAACCTTCTGGGGACCGGTGGCAATTAAATACCTGGATATCCAGGTGGAACAGTTCTCGGAATTTGCAGGGCATTACCTGACCTATGCACCGAACGTTGCCACGGCGCTGAAACCCTTGAGCTTCGGCCTGGTCATCGTATTGTTTTTGATGTATGAACCCCGGGGGATCGCCAACTGGTGGCGTATCGTAAAATCCTATACCAAGCTGTGGCCTTTCCGCTACTGACCTTTTATGCGGAAACTGCACCGGCTTTTACCATATTTGCAGGTTATACCCAAACACAGGAGGGAAGGTGTCATGAAAAGTACAACCACATTATTATTCAACGCATTATTGATCATTGTACTCTTGTTCGCATTCACAATGCCGGCAGCTGCCGGAAAGACCTACAAACTCGGTATGTCCCTGGCCATAACAGGCCCTACATCCGATGCGGGCAACCCTTATGCAAAGGGAGCTGAAGACTGGTTCAAGTTTGTCAATGAAACCGACTACCTGGGAGATGGTGACAAGATCGACTGCCCCATCCGGGATGACCAGTACAAAAACGATACAACCAAACGTTTTTTTGAAGAATTTCTGGATGATGATATCCTTATTTTCTTAAGCTATGCCACCGGTGGCAACCTGGCATTGAAACGCGATTTTGAAGAGGTGCAGATCCCGGTTATTCCCGCCTCCTACCATGAAGGCCTGATCGTGGATGCCAACTATACCTTCATGCCCGTTGCCACCTATTCTGAAAACGCCGTCAGCCTGGCCGAGTATGTGGTAAAAAACCATAAAGGAGCCGATACCCCCCAGGTCGCTTTCTTTATCCACCCGTCAGCATTCGGCAGGGCACCGCTGGAAGACACCCAGAAAGCCATTGCCGAAGGGTTAAAAATCGACATTGTCGAAGTTGTGGAACATGGAACGGATCTGGACAACACCGCAATGCTGCAACGCCTTGTAAGCAAGGGGGTACAGTATGTGATCTGTCACACGGTGCAGACCCCGGTGGCCACCATGCTCACCGATGCCCAGCGATTGGGAGTGACTGCCTCCTCTTTTGGTGAAAAGGGCAAACTCACTTTTCTGGGTGCCCATTATACTGGCGGCTCAGACCTGATCGCCCTGGCCGGTAAGGCCACAGAAGGCTATATCTGGGCCGACTCATATAACCTGACCTCGGAAAACAACGAAGGGGCCAAAAAACAGCTGGAACTGGCCGAGCGCTACGACCGGGATGACAAGGCCGCCAATTCGCATAATTACGGTGCCGGCATCCTGGCAGCCCAGATTGCCACCGAAGCCATCAAGGAGACAAAAGCTGCCGGATTGAAAATGACCAGGGAAAATATCTACAAAACCATGCAGACATTGAATTTTGACTCCTTTGCTGCAGCCGGACCCGTGACCTATTCCCCGACGGAACGTATCGGGGTGGATGTCCAGAACATTTACGTGGCCAGGGACGGTGTATTCAAAAAGATACAAGCTTTTGAATCCCAGTACATGCAGAAAGTAAGGGCCGGGAGGTAACACCTGTGGTTTGACCACAGAACCGGATGCAGTTTTTTAATTTGGATTAAATAACTTTAAAGACGATGAAAACATCCTGCCGGAAATCGTTTATTGTTTCCGGCAGGATCAACCTCCAAGCCAGAGAAAGTGCATATGGAAAATAATCTGCTGGAAGTCAACAATATCGAAGTGGTTTACAATGATATCATCCAGGTGCTGAGGGGTGTCAGCCTGTATGTCCCCAAGGGCAGTATCGTAGCCCTGCTGGGCACCAACGGTGCAGGCAAAACTACAACCCTGCGTGCCATCTCCGGACTGCTGAAACCGGAAAACGGGGCCATCAGGGAGGGCCGTATAACATTTGACGGCACAGACACGACCCACATGATGGGTACCGCCGTGGTAAAGCAGGGCGCCGTGATGGTACCTGAAGGCCGCCGTGTATTCAAGCACCTGACCGTAAATGAAAACATCGTTGTCGGATCGATCACCCGCAAGGACGGGGCCGCTGCCATCAAAAAAGACAATGAGCTGATGTACAGGCATTTCCCAAGACTTTCCAATATCACCAACCGTATGGCAGGTTACAGTTCAGGGGGGGAACAGCAGATGATCGCCATTGCCAGGGCACTGATGGCCGCCCCCAAGATGCTGATGCTCGATGAGCCTTCCCTGGGGCTGGCTCCGCTGCTGGTCAAGGAAATATTTGACAATATCCAGCGTATCAACAAAGAGCTGAAAACAACCATCCTGGTCGTTGAGCAGAACGCAAAAGTCGCCCTGGCCGTATCTGATTATGCCTATATTATGGAAACCGGAAAAATCGTCCTGGAGGGACCTTCTGATGAACTCCAGAACAATCCGGATGTCAAGGAGTTTTACATGGGTATCACCAAGGGCGGCGGCAGGAAATCCTTTAAAGATGTTAAATCGTATAAACGGCGCAAACGCTGGATGTAAGATCCCGAGATTGCCTTTAGGAGTGGAATATGAAAATTCTGGTAGGTTATAATGGTGGCGAGGTCGGCAGGAGGGCCCTTTCCCTGGCCCGGGATTATGCCCTGACCAATCATGCACTGGTGTACGTTGTCACCTCCATGGAGGGCGGGTCTTCTGAAAAAAAGGCGGATATCGCGGCTGCCGAAGAAGGGTTGGCCTTTGCCAGGCAATTTATACAGGATGCCGGCCTGGACTGTGATGCCCAGCAGAGTGTCCGGGGGCTGTCCGCCGGCGAGGACCTGGTTAAATTTGCCGAAGAAATGCAGGTTGACCACATTTTTCTTGGCATCAAAAAGAAATC
>CAYNHL010000222.1:0-3685 GCA_964397015.1 uncultured Desulfobacterales bacterium
AAAAAAATGACGGGTTTGAGGAAAAAATCCGGAAGCGTCAAAGCCCTGAAAACATGGAGCGGATCAGGAATGCATTGGACCAGTCAGTCCCGGGCCGGTACGAGATGACCAGATCGGATGCCGGGTTCTGGATCCATATGACCAAGGATCGTATCTCATGAAATGCAATATCTGTGAAATCAACTGCACCATCAAAGACGGCGGATACGGACGGTGCCGGATGATGACCCACCGGGAGGGAACCATTGTGGAACGGTTGGGCCTTATTTTTCTGTTGTCACTGAGCCTGATCTTTTTTGGAACAGGACTGATTGCCGTACCGGTTTCTTTTGCAGTGACCGATACCTGTCCGCCGTTTTTCCTGAAAACCGACAAGGGAGACATCATCAATCCCATGACCGGTGAAAATGCCGGCCAGCCGTTTTCCACCCGCAAAACCTGCGGCACCTGTCATGATGTTGACAAGATATCCAAAGGATATCACTTCATGATGGACTGGGACAAGGCTTCGGATGACCGGTTTAAAGACACGGACACGCCGTGGCTGGTTTCAACCGGCCTGACCGGCAGCCTGACCACCTATGGCTTCTACCAGCTGGCCAAAAAGAAAAACACGCATCCTGATGAAATTGACCTGAGCGTTTTTGATTTTGTCGCACGGGTGCCGGAAGCGTTCAAGGGTTTCCAGAAACCCGGCTGCGCCGGCTGCCATGCCGGGGGCGGCATGATGGAATTTGACCGGGACGGGTTCCGCTATGATCTGCGGCTGGCCCAGAATCCGGAACTTGCAGAAACTCTGGACGGGGATTATTACCAGAGCCAATGGGACAAGACCGGTGTGATCGAGCCGGACTGCTTTTTCTGTCATGGCAACCGGTACAATATCCAGACCCGGATCAGGCAGATTAAAGCGTTAAATTTTAAATGGGCGGGAACGGCCGCATCGGGTATCGGCCAGGTCACCGGCAGCATCAGCAACGGAGACGTCCCCGTGGTGGTTTACAACCGGAGACTGTTTAATGAGGATGGCACATTCTACATGCCGGATATGGTGTTTGAACCTGAAGCCAAAAACTGCCTGCTGTGTCATGAATCCATTGAGCTGGGCAAACGGGGAAATTCCTGGGACGACCCGCTCAATCCAGATGTTCACCAGCAGGCCGGACTCACCTGCATCGACTGCCACACCGGGGATATCAGCCATAATTTTGCCAAGGGCAATGCCATGGACAATACCGTGGCCGAAGAGCTGAACAACACCATGAATTCTTGCAGGGACTGCCATACAAAGGGGATCATGGGCGCCACCCGGATGGAACATCGCAGTATCCGCAAAGACCACCTGGACAAACTGTCCTGCGAGGCCTGCCATATTCCGGAACTGAACCGCAGTGCCGGCGGCGCCATGTTCCTGAATACCGGTGTTTTCGGGAAATACGGCCAGCCGGGAACCGATCGTTTCGGGGAACATGCTCCCTGGAAACCCGCCTATGTCATCCGGGAAAAAGACAAAGACGGCATCCCGCGGATCACTCCGGTCAATCCCATGCTCAATACCCTGTTCACCAACCGGGATGCCGACGGGATTTATGCCCCCCTCTTTCTTTCCGAGGTGGAAGCCGCTTATGAACAATGCAAAGATAAACTTTCCAACCGGCAGGTGCCCTATGATTTTCACCGGGCATCCGATATCATTCTCATGCTGGAGACCCTGACCCGTTCCCTTGAAGGAAACAAGCGGTTCTCTGAAATTGCGCCCCATTTTCATACCGGCGGCAACCTGGTTTCATTGAACGATCAATCATCCCTGGACATCCAAAAGGACACCACCTGGGTGAGCCGGCTGCCCTTTTATTCCATCAGCCACAACGTATCTTCTGTCGATACCGCCCTGGGTGCCAATGGCTGCCGGGACTGTCATTCAAAAGACGCCCATTTATTTAACGGCCGGGTGATAACCGATTATTTCGGGGATGGCGGCAAACCCGTGACCATTTCAATGGCACAATTTCTGGGAATGCCTGATTCAGTCCAAAAATGGAATGCAGTTTTCGGGTATTACCTGAAAGCAGGTCCGGTCATCTTTGTGGGGATACTTGTCCTCTTTTTCGCCATGACCGCCATAAGGCTGCTATCAGACACCCCCGGACGGCCGGGCATGTCTGATTCATGGCCGATCGGTTCATCCCTGGTTCTGATACTGATCTTTGGTGCTGCCCATCTCTTCATGATAAAGGATGCTGGCATCCTGACATCCCTGTTTCAGACCCTGACGGGTGCCTCCTCTTTCCTGGGTCCCTTTCTGATGCTCCTGGTGATCGTGATCTATTTTAGCCGGGTTCGAAGAAAGGTCCACAACAAAAAATTGTCCATTGGAATGCATCTGGCCGGAATATTTTCAGCAGGCACCGGGTTGCTGCTGTGGTTCGGGTGGCCGCCGGATACCATTGCCATGTTCATCGTTTCAATCATCCACGGTATTTCTGCTGTGGTGATCACCGGGATGCTGATCATTCTTTTTTATTGTCATCCCGGTCAGAGGGACATCACTGTATAAACAAAGCTTTAAAATGATGAATGAAATCAATATTGCAGAATGGTTTATTTATTCATGGTCAAACAAACCTGTTTTAACAATATGGTTTGCTCTTTTATGCCTTAGTGCAGGTTTACTGTTTATCAATATTATATATGCATTGATGATTTTAACCTTTGGTTTTTGTGTTTTTCTTTCTTCCAAGAATTCAAAGCAAATGGAAATACTATGAATAAATTTGTAATCAAAGTTTTAATTGTCACAATTGTTTTTTGCACTTGTTTTATTACTTGTTTAGTACCAGGTGCTTTCCCAGCCGAGCAAAAAAAAGACACCCGGGTTGTTATAGATATGTATGACAGAGAAGTCACAATCCCCTTTAAGGTAAAGAAAATTGTATGCCTGCCATGCCCTGCCTATGAAAGAATATTCATGCTTGGAGAACAAAATCAGATAAGTGAAGTCAGGAGAGATATGAAAACAGCCTATCCCCTGGCTAATTTAACCAATCCTGATCTTAAAAATTATTCAAGCAGACTTACAAACATAAATCCCAAAGCCAGAATCAATATTGAAGAATTTATTAAAGTAAATCCTGATGTTGTCTTGTATTATTATGTTCCAAACGCAATTGAAAAATTTGAAGAAGCCTCAATTCCAGTTTATGTTATCTGGTCAAATAAAAGAATTGAGACCCTTGACCAGGGAATTGAAGATGATAAAAAACTGATACGATCCCTTGCTGATCTGTTAGGCGGCAATGCCTTAAAACAGGCAGAAAAGTGGTGTGAATATTATGATGAAAAAGTGTCTTTCATCCTTTCCCGTACAGCAGAAATCCCTGACAACGAGAGACCAGAAGTTTATCTGAGTAATAGCTGGGGAAATAATCCTTTAGCTACATCAGGTGACGAATCATTTTCATTTACAGTAAAATTATGCGGCGGGATAAATGTATCAAAAAATATTCGTGGATCAAAATTTCCTGAAGTAAGTCTGGAACAGGTTATTGCATGGAACCCTGATGTTATTATTGTTGATAATACAGGAAACAATCCTGATAAAATCATTAATGACATTTCACAGGATCATAACCTGAAAATCGGATAAAGCGCACATCTTAAATAAAAAAAACAACACCAAACGCTC
>CAYNHL010000223.1:0-3642 GCA_964397015.1 uncultured Desulfobacterales bacterium
GCACTGCTTTCCGAGATCCCGGATCAATGGGCCGGTGCGGTCCGCAGATGGGCCCACAATAATGCCCGCCTTCGCACAGGAGAAGTTCCTGACGTCAATACAGAATACCTGTTATACCAGACCCTGGTCGGGGCCTGGCCCATTGATCTGGAAAGGATCTGTGCCTATATGGAAAAAGCGGTCAAAGAGGCCAAGGTACACACCTCCTGGACAGCCCCGAATAATGCGTATGAGCGCGGCCTTGCTGATTTTATCGCAGCTGTACTGGCAGACAGGACATTCTGCAAAGACCTTGAAAATTTTGTCGCAGAGCTTATTGGGCCCGGCAGGATCAACAGCCTTGCCCAGACCCTGATCAAACTCACGGCCCCGGGAGTTCCTGATATCTACCAGGGCACCGAACTGTGGGATTTGAGCCTTGTAGACCCTGATAACCGAAGGCCTGTGGATTTCGACCTGCGCCGCAGCCTGCTCGACCAATTGCCGCAGCTGCGCCCTGAAGAGATTCTGGCCGGAATGGACAAAGGCCTGCCCAAACTCTGGGTCATCCGTCAGGCCCTGCATCTGCGCCGTACCCATCCGGAACTTTTTGGCCTTAAGGCCGATTACCGCCCTTTGTATGCAACAGGAGAAAAAGCAAACCATCTGGTGGCGTTTTTCCGGGGTCAGGCTGTGATCACTCTGGCCCCGAGACTTGTTATGGGCCTGAATAACGACTGGGGCGATACCATTTTAGAACTGCCCAGGGGAAAATGGCACAACGTTCTAACAGGCGATGCCGCAGAGAGCGGCCCTGTCATGCTCAAGGAACTTTTACGCCGTTTTCCCGTCGGCCTGCTGATACAAAGGAAATAATTGCCATGGCAGATATGCGTGTCTGGGCCCCAAAGGCCGGCGAAGTAACATTGCACAGCAACAACCAGGTGCTTGCCATGACAAAGGATGCAGGCGGCTGGTGGCATGTGGATGCACCCTTTATTCAGCACGGCGTTGATTACGCATACGTGGTGGATGGCAAAGGACCCTTTCCTGATCCGCGCTCCTTCTGGCAGCCCAACGGGATACACGGTTTTTCCAGGTGGGTGGACCATTTTCTTTTTGACTGGATAGATACCGGCTGGCAGCAGCCGCCCCTGGGATCAGCGGTCATCTACGAGCTGCACATTGGAACCTTTACCCGGGAGGGAACATTTGATGCAGCTATCGGCCGCCTGGATCATTTGGTGTCACTGGGTATCACCCATGTGGAGCTGATGCCGGTGGCACAGTTTTCCGGCAGCCGCGGATGGGGCTATGACGGCGTGGATCTGTACGCCCCCCACCAGGCCTACGGCGGCCCCGAAGGGTTGAAGCGCCTGGTGGATGCCTGTCACCACCGCGGCCTGGCTGTGTTGCTTGACGTAGTTTACAACCATCTGGGGCCTGCGGGAAATTATCTTAACCAGTTTGCGCCTTATTTCACAGACCGGTATAGCACCCCCTGGGGAGAGGCAATTAATTTTGATGAGCGTTACAGCAATGAAGTGCGGCAATTTTTTATAGACAATGCAATAATGTGGCTGCAGGATTACCATTTTGATGGACTGCGCATCGATGCGGTTCATGCCATTTTGGATACATCGGCCGTCCATTTTTTAGAAGCGCTCGCCAATGCCGTAAAAAACCTGGAAACAGATCTGGGCCGGCATTTTGTGCTGATAGCGGAAAGTGATCTCAATGATCCCAGGGTGGTGCGCCCGCAAGCGGTGGGGGGATACGGCATCGATGCCCAGTGGAATGAGGATTTTCACCATGCCCTGCACGCGGTGCTGACAGGTGAAAACCAGGGCTATTATCAGGATTTCGGGACCCTTGCCCGGCTGGCCAAAGTGCTTACCGAAGGGTTTGCGTATGACGGGTGTTATTCTGTTTACCGCCGCCGTTATCACGGCCGGCCGGCAGATGGGCTGAGCGGGAACAAGTTTGTAGGCTGCCTTCAAAATCATGACCAGGTGGGTAACCGTGCACTGGGCGAACGAACAAGTTGCCTGCTTTCACCGGGACTGCTTAAAATCGGTGCCGCCCTGGTAATGACATCTCCTTTTGTGCCCATGCTGTTTCAAGGAGAAGAGTGGGGGGCTGCGACACCGTTTTTATATTTTACGGATCACCAGGAACCAGAGCTGGGAGAAGCGGTGAAACACGGCCGGCAACAAGAGTTTGCAGCATTTGGGTGGGAAACCGAAAAAATCCCTGATCCCCAGGCAGAAAAAACATTTCTGCAGTCCAGGCTCAATTGGGATGAATTGCTAAATGAGCCCGGCAATCGGATACTGGAGTGGCACCAATCGCTTATCAAACTGCGCCGGAGCCTGTCTTGTTTAAAAGATGGACAAATTGACCGGATATCAGTTTTTTTTAACGAAACAGAGGGCTGGCTGACCATGGCACGAGGATCTGTTCTGGTAGTATGCAATTTTGCAGATGCACCCAGGACAATTTCGTGTGCTGCAGCAAAAAAGAAAAAAATGTGTCTGTCATCAGAAGACGACATTGTTGTAAAAGACACCAGTCTTATGCTGCCGGCACAGGCTGTTGCAATACTGCTCGAGTGAAAAGAATACATTTTATGAGGAGAAGAAATCATGACTGAAAAAAAAAAGAAACGCGTTACATTCAAGGTCTTTGCTCCGGAAGCCCAAAAAGTTGTCCTTGCAGGAAGTTTCAACAAATGGTCCCAGGATTCGGATACCATGAAAAAAGATGAGACAGGTACATGGGAAAAAACCAAAATATTGCCTAAAGGCACTCATGAATATAAATTCATTGTTGATGGAGAATGGACCAGCGACCCCAACTGTCCCGACATTGTCTGCAATGACCAGGGGGCGGAAAACAACATAATTATCGTGTGAACCGTTTTGAATATGATTGATTTGTTCCATGAAGGAGGCTGTAATTGAAAAAAATAGTGACCATCACAATGAATCCGGCTATTGACAAGAGTTCCAGCGTCCAAAATGTGGTGGCCGAGAAAAAGCTTTATTGCAAACCCCCTCGTTTTGAACCTGGAGGGGGAGGGGTCAATGTATCCCGGGCCATCAAAAAACTGGGCGGGGAATCGATGCTTCTTTATCCTGCAGGAGGACTGACAGGAGAGAAACTCAAGGAACTTTTCCATGAAGAAGGTCTGGTGCATCGCTCTTTTCCCATCGAGGGAATCATCAGGGAAAGTCTTGTCATTCTGGAGGAGTCTACTGATCAGCAGTATCGTTTCGGCATGCCCGGACCTGAGTTTAAAAAAAAAGAATGGGAACAGTTTCTTGAACATTTGTCAGCCATAAAACCCGGGCCTGATTATCTGGTAGCCAGCGGAAGCCTTCCACCCGGTGTGCCTGCTGACTTTTATGCACAACTGGCACGGGCAGGAAAAGATCGGGGAGCTAAAGTGATCGTAGACACTTCAGGAGAAGCACTGGAAAAGGCCTGCAGGGAAGGGGTGTATATGATCAAGCCCAATATAGGTGAATTCAGAAAACTTGCCGGCAAAAATATCAAAGAGGAATCCCAGATCAGGGCTGAAGCCGGAAAAATGGTCAAAAAAGGTCTCTTCCAGGTGCTGATCATTTCGTTTGGTGCGGCAGGGGCCTTGATGGTTACAAA
>CAYNHL010000224.1:0-3590 GCA_964397015.1 uncultured Desulfobacterales bacterium
CCGGGCCCCTGTCCAGGATAAAACCGATATACCGGCCGCAGGCAGCATATTTCAATGCATTGTCCACCAGGTTCAAAACCACCTGTTCCAGGGCATCAGGGTCGGTTGTAACATGAAATTCACCGGGACCGAAATCTTTTTGAATTTCAAATCCTTCATCCTTTATAAGAATGCTGTGGGCACCCACAATTGCATCCAGCATCTCTTTAAGATTCACACCTGTCTTGTGGTAGGTCTTCTTTTTCTGTTCCAGGCGGCTGAAATCGAGAACATTGTTGATCAGGCGTGTCAGCCGCCGGCTTTCGGCAACCATGATTGCCAGGTAACTGGCCTGCTTTTTTGCAGAAGCAACCCTGCCGCTCTGGAGCAGTTCTGCATACATGCGGATGCTGGTCAAAGGGGTTTTCAGCTCATGGGAGACCGATGATACAAAAGATGTTTTCTGCTGGGCCTCTTTCCTGTACCGCACAGCCTGGCGGGTCAACAGCACCCCACCGGATACAATGGCGGCCATGAATACGAAAAGCAGCAGCACTGACACATACAAAAACCCGCTGCCGGGGGCACTGGCCTCCTTGTCGAGATAAACTCCGACCTGCCAGTGAGGCATCAGATGGGACAGGGGAACAGCCATTTCCGGAACCTGCCGGTCATCCACGGTTACACCCCCGGATTGGAATATCACCTGCCCGGTACTGTCCAGGATAGCAAGGGAAGCCTCTTTTTCATCCAAGACCGGCAGATCCGTAACCAGGCGTGAAAGAAGGCTTACAAGTTCCAGTTCCATCCCGTACACCGGTCCGGTCAAAGCTGTCTGTACCCAGCCGAGGATAAAAAGCTGATTTTTGGAAAACCAGGGAATCCATCCGGATGCTGTATCCTCAGGGGCCGCAGTATCAGATCCGTGTTCAGTCGTCATGTTCTTTGAGGTCAGAGATGAACTTCCCCTTGCCAGCTCATAGAGCGCCTGTTTTGCCGACCGGTATTCCCCGGCACGGGAACCGCCCGGTTTCATGGCTTCTGCAGATGCGGTCAGCACCTTTGTATCAAAAGCGGTTTCTCCGGAAAAAAATGAGGAGAACCTCTCCATGAACTGTCTTTCCTCGAAAGTGGAGGCCATTCCCCTGTGCGGGTAAACCAGCAGTGACGACTCGGGATCCCATATAAACACGTTGCGGACCAAAGGATTGGTTTGCTCCCATTCCAGGAGGGTGTCAAGCCGCCGGTCCGGATCTATCTCGATCATGGACATTGAAAGGCGGTCTTCAATTTCCTGCACCGTTGTATGGATGGTAAGGGCCATGGCCCTGGCACGATCCTCGAGGGCCGTCATGACAGACCGGTTGATCCGCTCCTGCTCGTGGAGCAGGAGCCTGAAGGCTGCCGTACTGATGATCAGTGCCGGCACCAGCAGCAATATCCAGAATCCTGCGATCAACCGTTTTCGTGTCATACCCGGGTGTTGCCTCCTGTGAAAACTATTCCGTCATCTGCTGATTTTTCATCTGATAGGATTTAGTTCTCAAAATCTTACGCTTCTTTTTATCCATTCCTTCCCGTTCAATGATCTCGGCCTCGTCTTCCATGTTTTCTGCCTCCTTGAGCAAAACCGCATCATCATATTCAACCGCATACTGTTTCATCTTTTTTGCCGACTGCTTCAATGCCTGGACAGCTTCTTCTTTCCGGCCCTGATCGGACAGTGAAATAGCTTTTTCCTGCTCGAGGGCGTTCAGGTTGAGCTGGTAATCTCTCACCACCGACGGGTTGACAGATGCTTTCACCAGGTTCGGGTCACTGCTGAAGGTGGCAATTGATTTACCATACACAACTTCATTGGCCTGTGTAAACGGATTTTCATAACTCACCCTGGCGCTTGCAATTTCCATTCGGGTATTTTCCCGGGACGGCGGAAGTTTCACTTCCACAAGCGCGTACTTTTCCTGGTTTCCGTAAAGCTGGTTCATGGAAAGTTCGACAGTCCCGCCCCTGATCCGGCCTTCTCTTCCAATAACGGACAACGGTTCCACTCCTTCGGGAAGCAAAACAGTGATATCCACCTTTTTTGCCACCACGTTCAAAACATCACCGAGTTCCGCTGTAAAAATCCTGGGAAGGTCCACACTGGATTCCACAAAATAGGCATTTCCATCACTTTTCTGGGAAAGACGCGTCATAAGGTCTTCGTTATAGTCTATTCCCACCCCGATGGTGGTAACGGAAATATTCTCCTTTATCAGGGCTGTTCCCAATCTCCCTAGCTCCTCCGGCGTTCTGGGCCCGACATTGGCCAGTCCGTCTGACAGCAGGATCATGCGATGCACATAGTCTGCGGACAGATTTTTTCTCAGCTCAGAAGCCCCCTGGCTGACGCCGCCGAAAAGGGCGGTGCTGCCGCCAGGATAAATCCCGTTGATCTGCCGGATCATCTGATCCACATTCTCCACCACCCGTGCAGGAATCACGGTATTTACACTGGAATCATACACCACCAGGGAAAAAACATCCCGCCGGCCCAGCCGCTGGATGGCTTCAATGGCAGCAGCCTTTGCCTGCTGGATTTTTTTTCCTTCCATGGAACCGGACCGGTCCAGCACAATACACAGGTTAACCGGGGGGCGACGGATATCCGATGGAACAGGAGGTGCATCCAGGGTAACTTTAAGCACTACATTCTGGGAAGGCCCTGCAGACAAAACGGATTTTTCAGTTTCCACCCGGCATGCGACCAGACTGTCCTCTACAGCAGCCACTCCCCTGCCTGCACCTGCAATGATCAAAACCGCCATGACCAATGTCATGATCCTTGAAAGCGATGAATAAAAAGTCATTGATGTCATTTTTCTTCTCCTTGGATTAGTGAGTTGCTCTATTCTCCCTGACGGGACTCTATCTGTCATCCCCACCAGGATACAGCAGCACCATCCTTGAAGTGTCACTGACGGTTAAAAAGATTGTAAAAAAGTTGTAAAAAAGCAGGGCGCCTTAAAAAACATGGCTCAATTGCCCTTGCGGGTCAGATCCATGGTTAAGGCGTATGCCCCTCCTTCCAGTTTTGCATGAACCGGAAAACCGCCTTTTTCAAACACCTTGAGCATCTTGGGGTTGGAAACCAGGACATCTGCCGTCAGGGTCTTGACTCCGCGCTCCCGGGCCAGCCGGGCGAGCGTCTGGTACATGAAAGTGGCTATTCCAAGACCCTGGTAATCTTCATCCACGACAAAGGCTACATCCGCAACCGGCTTGTCCTTATATCTGACAAACCGGGCCTCGGCAATCAGGGTCTGCTGCTCGTGCTCCCCGGCAAGTCCTACAATTGACAGGGTATCCCGGTAATCCACGTTTACATATTCCTGCATTTTAGCGTGGGGCATGGCTTTAATCGGTGAAAAGTACCGGTAGTAGATAGCCTGGTCCGAAAACCGGTAAAACAACCTGCGCATCTGTTCTTCATCCGACGGTTTGATGGCCCTGAACCTGACCTGAAGCTTATTTTTGAACCTGTGCCTTGTTTCAATTTCTGAAGGGTAAAAATGGGCACTGTCAGCCAGGAATATCTGGTCGGCATATAAAATTTTGTGTTCCTTGGC
>CAYNHL010000225.1:0-3584 GCA_964397015.1 uncultured Desulfobacterales bacterium
GTAAAGAATGACCGGGAGGATTTCGACCCGGATTGAAAAAATGTTTGAACAATCCCTGCGTAAGAGAGTATGATACGAACACATTTTCAGGGTGAATCAAAATTGACCTGATTACAATAGCAGGGGAAGATATATGAAGTCACGTGCATATATGTCTCGAATAGGTGTAGAGGGCGCCTTGATGGTCCTTTCACCGATGCCGTTTCTGTTCCCCTTTGGCCAGCCCGATCCGTCTGCATACCATTGGCAGGTACCTGTTTCTTCAATAGCAGCTGTTGCAGTCCTGGTATGTGCGGTTACACTTTTCAGAAAACCGATTGCCGGAAAGATAGCCGGCATGACCGCTGCTGCCGGAACTTTTGTTTCGGCACTGCCCTATATCATGACCAGTCCTTTTGTTGCCCTGACCGCAACGATTCTGTTCATGACCGCGGCATTCCTGGTGATTGATTTCAGGATAAGGTTTCAAGATGATATGAAAAACAATCATGTCGGCCGGTGCCGTCAAAGAGCCTGGTGGGGTGCATCGATGGTGCCTGTATCAGTGGCGGTACCAATTTTCCTGGGTATGCAAACATCGATTGTTTCTTCTGGTATCAGCCTGATTTCTCTGGGCATTGCCATGTTTCTGTTTTTGCACTGGTCAATCGAAAGCAGATCTGTAAGGCGTATTCTGCTTATCCTGGCGGGCTTTGTCATAGTTATTGCATCGGTACTGGCGTTTTCTTTCCAGCATAATGTGATTCTGGCCCTTGCCATGATATACAGCCTGGCAGTACTGCTATCCTTCCCCCGCCGGAAAGAACCACTTGAAAAAAGGGAATACTGGTGGGAAATACTGCTGAACCATCCCGCACGCATGCTTTTGACGACCTTTTTTGTGCTGTGTGTTGCAGGGACTTTTCTTCTTGTACTGCCGGGATCGACACAGAAAGGGAGCATCGAGCTTGTTGACGCCGTGTTTACGTCTGTGAGCGCGGTATGCGTGACAGGCTTGATTGTCCTGGACACACCCAACGACTTCACACTGTTCGGGCTGTTTTCAATTATTGGCCTGATCCAGCTTGGCGGATTGGGAATAATGAGCATCGCCACGGTCGGCATGCATGCAATGGGTAGACGTTTGAGCCTCAAGCATGAGAGGCTGCTGACATCGATTACGCAAACGGATCAAAAGGATTTGATTTATTCGCTGACCCTGATTTTGAAATTCACGTTTATTGCCGAGTGTATCGGGGCTGTATCGCTTGCCGTTTTATTCCATGCTTCAGGGGAGCCATTGCCTCAGGCTGCCTGGCGAGGTATTTTTACCGCAGTTTCTGCTTTCTGTAATGCAGGCTTTGCCCTGCAGACCGACAGCTTGATTTCATATCAAAACAATCCTGTAATCCTTTTTACGGTCTCTGCGCTTATTGTCACTGGAGGAATTGCCCCTGCAACCAGTTTACTGACCTCAAGATGGCTTTTGGGAAAACCGGTTCCGATACCGGCACGGATCGCCCTGGTTACAACTGTGGTTCTGCTTTTTTCAGGAACATTTTTTATGATGATATTTGAATGGAATGGTATTCTGGCAGGACTTTCTGCAGGAGACAAAATACAGAACGCATGGTTTCATTCTGTTACGCTGAGAACGGCAGGCTTCAACTCAGTGGATATATCGGCTGTTTCCAATCCTGTATTTTTAGTGATGATCGTGTTCATGTTTATCGGCGGCAGCCCGGGCGGTGCAGCCGGGGGAGTAAAAACCACGACAATCGGGATTCTTGCCATGACATTCTGGGCCAACATCACAAATAAAAACGATGTTATCACACAAAACAGGCGAATTCATTTTTCAACGGTTTACCGTGCGATCACCATTGTCGTGGCAGGGCTGTTTGTATGGGTCCTGGTGGTGCTGATGCTTGAAGTGACCCAGCTGATACCGGCCAGGGACCTTGTTTTTGAAGCCACCTCGGCACTGGGTACCGTGGGTCTTTCAACCGGGGCGACCCCGCTTCTCGATGAAATTGGAAAAGTAATCGTCATAATTGCGATGTTTACCGGAAGAATCGGTCCGATGACATTGTTCATGCTGCTGGGCAACGAAAGGAGCGCATCGGTTTCACGATGCCCTGAAGAAAGAATATCCTTAACCTGATATTGGAGCTGAAAGCATGTCTCAACAGATATTGATAATTGGACTGGGCCATTTTGGGATGTCCCTTGCCCGCACCTTGTCGGAAAAGGGTGCAGAGGTGCTTGGAGTGGATATAAACAAGGCCCTTGTGGAGGAGGCGGCAGAGTTTGTCACCGACGCAATGGTTGTTGACGCTGCCGATGAAGATGAACTGGCAAGGCTGGAGCCGTCAAAAAGGGATGCCACCGTCTGTGCCATCGGTGATGACTCAAAGGAATCTTCCATTGTCTGTACCGCCCTTTTACGGCAGATGGGAGCGCAGTTAGTGATTTCCAGGGCAAACGACAAAATGCACGAGCGTATTTTGCGACTGGTGGGCGCTCACCAGATTGTCAATCCGGAGTATGAATTCGGGAAAAGGTTTGCAAACAGGTTGTTGTACAGAAATATCATTGCTGATACAAATCTTGGCGACGACCTGCACCTTACGGAAATTAAAACACAGCCGTTCATGACGGGAAAAAGCCTGGTGGAACTGGAGTTGCCGAAGAAATTCGGGGTTATGGTCGTTGGCATCAGGGACAAGGAGAGGGGAAAGATCGTTCAGCCTTCACCCACTGCTTTGCTCAAAGCCGAAGACAACCTCATAATCGTGTCCAGTGAGTCCGCAATTCCCAAGCTGACCAAGGAGACCGGAAAATGAGGCTTTCTCAAAGCGTGAGGCTGGGAGCATCTATCCTTGTCGCACTGAACCTGTTGATGGCCTTTGGATCGATCTGGGTGTTCATGCGCATGGCCCCGGCGATAGAAATTATAATCGACCAGAACGCACGATCGCTGCATGCCTGCGAGGAAATGCTGTCATCCCTTGCCCTGGCGAACCGGCTGGAAGATGATACAGCATCGCTGGAGCAGTCCTTTTCCAGTGCGCTGGATCGAGCCCGGGGCAATATCACCGATCCGGATGAGCCGGATGTCCTGGAAACCATTAAAACTCATTATGCAAAAGCCTTTTCAGGTGATACGGGTGCCAGAAAAAAAACAGTATCCGCCATCAGGCAGTTGAGTGAAATCAACAGGGAGGCCATGGTGAGGGCGGACTGGAAGGCCAGGCAATTCGGAAATGCCGGTGCATGGGGGATCGTTTTCATGGCCACGGCTGTTTTTCTGGTCGGCATGCTTTTTTTAAGGGGCCTGACAAGAAATCTTGTCAAGCCAATGGAGGAAATTCACTCCGTGATCCAGGGGATTGCAAGAGGGGACACCATGCGCCGCTGCACCGGTGCTGACATGCCGCAGGATATCAAGAAAGTGTTCAATGGCATCAATGATTTGCTCGATAAAACCATATCCAGTTCTCAAATTGAAAAAGAACATTGAAACATGACAAAGAGGCCTGAAAGCAGGCATAAATGGAGCTTTGTATTAAATGAAAAAAATGCTGAAATGGATTGTCGCCGTG
>CAYNHL010000226.1:0-3561 GCA_964397015.1 uncultured Desulfobacterales bacterium
CGCTGAAAGGCCTTTACAGCGAACACCTTAGGCCCTTGCCGGTACAATACAGCCGCTGACCGGAATATAAGCCGGTAGAGTCGTCTTCCAAGGCTGTTTTCAGGAAAAAGCACATCGAGAACCCGCCTGTATCTTAAAATCATGCGCCAGGCAATGGATGATTCAATCATAAAAAGCCGTGCCTCGAGTGTTTTCATCTCTTTTAAAACAGATTCTTTTTCATGGCGTGCAATCTGGCATGAATGTTCAAGCGAATCCCTTTTTGCCTGCTGCTTTTCAATTTCAGCAGAATATCCTGCATGGACAGACCCGATCTCTTCTTCGAGAGCGGCTATCTTGTCCTGGTAAGTTTTATGGGCAGCCGCGATATCTTCTTCAAGACCTGTTATATGGCGGGTCATTTTTTCAATTTTTTCATAATATTCTTTGTGCAGGTCTTCCTGATGCTGTCTTTCGCCTGTCAACACCTCGTTGTGCCTGGCCTCCTTTTCCTCCAGGGTTTTGTTTACCTCAACGAGTGATTTTTCCAGGGTGCTTGTTTTTTCGTGTTCTAAAGCCAGCTGCTTTTCAAGTTGAACGCGCTTTTCTTTCTCGGACCTGACAGCGTCCTCGAGCCCGGCCCGCCAGCCTTGAGAGGTCGTTGCAAAAGCCTTGATGACAAACTGGTAGGTTTTGTATTCAGGGTTGACCTTTTCAATGTAAGCCGTCACTTCCTTTGGATAGGCATCCCACCTTGTTTTCAGCTCCGTGTCTCTCGGGTGGACAATGACCCGGTCCATATGGGACACAAGATATCCGGCCCTGTCCAGAACACCGACAATTTGATCCTTGTCAAAAAACCGCAGGTGCGTACTGTCAAGCAGCCCAGTCTCCCTGTAATCCATCCGCCCGTCAAGAAATTCCAATGCAATTGCCCCGTGCACCCCGTTGGGGAGAGAAACAAGGATAAACCCGGCATCCTTGAGCAGGCTGCGCATTTTTTCCAATACACTTTCCGGATCCTTGAGGTGCTCGAGGATATCGGCCATGACAATGACATCGAACCGGCATCCTTCCAGGATTGATTCAAGATCCAGGGTTTCCACATCACCTGTAATAAGGCGTGTGCAGTACGGCCTGGCAAGGTCAGCTGAGGACTCATCGATTTCCACCCCGGTCACGGTGCATCCGAGCGTCTGGGCCATGTACCTGGTCATGTAACCTGAAGCGCAGCCGAGTTCCAGAACATTACTTTTAGGCGGCACCATCTTGAGAATTTTGGTATGTGTAGACTTTGAATCTGAAAGATCCAGAGTGTAATTGTATTTCAACTCAGGAGGTGTCAAACCTTTTTTATCCATTTCATCTTCAGTCATGAGAATATGTGTCCATGTCATGCGCCGGCTGTGTCATTTTTGTCTGGACCGGAATGTCCAGAAGCCCGAAGGAAAGGTCCGGGCTGTCCAGGGTAAAGACCGCGACATTGTCGATCCAGTCATAGACGATATGCTGTTCGACAGTTCCCTGGCCGAATCCGACCGACACGGAATAACTTCCGGATCTAAGCCTGGGAAGAGCGAAGGTAAAGGTAATGTGTACCTCGCTGTCCTTTCTGCACGGCTGGAGGATATTCCCTGTAATATCGCTGTTGGTCTTGATAAGCTCGGTTCCGAGCAGGTCCTTGATCATGAAACCGGCAATGGGCATGTCAACGTCTTCATGACACTTGATCTGCAGACTCAGCCTGACTTTCATCCCGGCCTTGAATACGTCCTGCTTTTCCCAGTTGTATCCGGTCAGGGCATAACCGGTAATTTGCGCCATTTCGTTCCCGAACCGATTGTCAAAATGCCTGACCGGGTCGAAAAAAAATGATGACTCATCAGCCGGATCCATGTTTTCCCGGGCGGCACCGGCACCGGCACCGGTATCAGAGCCGGTTTCCTCAAGAAAACGCTTCCCTTCTTGGGGACCGTTCCAGATTATCCTGTAGTATTCCTGGACCACGTCGTCCGGCTCGCCCATGAGGATCATTTCACCCTTGTCCAGGAGCATGGCCTTGGTGCACAGCTTCACTATGGCCCCTGTGTCATGGGTGACGAAAAAGATGGTTTTCCCCTCCTCCTGGAACTGCCGTATCTTGCTCATGCACCTGTGCTGGAAATAGATATCTCCAACAGCCAGTGCTTCATCCACAAGCAGTATGTCCGGGTCGACACTCACCGCAGTGGCAAAAGCCAGGCGTACATACATGCCGCTGGAATAATTTTTAACCGGCTGATCGATGAACTCACCGATCCCTGCAAATTGTTCGATATCTTCAAACCGACTTGAAATCTCGTCATGGTCGATGCCCAGGATGGCACCGTTCAGGTAGACGTTCTCCCGGCCCGTGAACTCGGGATCAAAACCGCTGCCAAGTTCCAGCAGGGCCGATACCCGCCCGTTGATCTCGATTTTTCCAGCTGTAGGGGTGACAATGGAGGCAATGATCTGTAAAAGAGTACTCTTTCCGGAACCGTTCCTGCCGATCACACCCACGGTTTCTCCTTTACCCACTGAAAAAGAGATATCCTTGAGTGCCGTAAAATTGCGGTGCAGTTTTTTTCTGCCCCTGAACAGGGCCTCTTTGAGCCGCCCGGCCGGATCATCATACAGCCGGTATATCTTGCTTAAGTTTTCCGCGTATATTGGGAGCACCGCCATTGCCGGACCTTTCCTTTTTACTAAATATCCGCCAGGAAAATCTTTTCACCGTTGCGTTCATGGGCCTCTCTTATCTCGTTTGAGAGTGCCTGGAATTCCTTGAACTTGCTTATCAGGTCCCTGTGAGTGATAGTGGGCAGATTAAGACAGGAATCATCATAAAAGTTATGACCGTATCCCGTGCCTGTAAAATATCCGTTCTCAAGGCAGATATCATGGAGCTTTGTTCCGGGCAGCGGCTGAAAAATGGACACGCTTACAAAATGGGGATTGATAAGGCGGTTCAATTCCATGGCCTGGTCGATGGTTTCGACGGTTTCCCCGGGGATTCCCACTATATTGTAGGTCCACACCTGGATCCCCTCGGCCTGGGCATCCCGGCAGGCTGCAATTATCCTTTCATCAGAAACCTTGCGGTTCATGACCTGCCTTCGCAGGTCTTCGTTCCCGGACTCGATGCCAAGGTAAATCAAAGAAAGACCTGCGTCGGCCATCATTTTAAAAGTCTGCCTGTCCATGCTTTCAGCCCTTATGAAACAACCGAACGGGTAGTTGAATTGATCCTTGTACAATTCACAAAACCGGGTGATCCATTTCCTGTTATACCCGAAGCATTCATCATAAAAATTTAGAGAATCGATCCGGTAATTAGTATCCAGATGTCTTATCTCCTCTATAACGTTCTCCGGGCTTCGCTGCCTGACCCAGTTGCCCTTCCCTTTGTAAAGGGTTTTGTAGGCGCTGTTGGAGCAGAAGGTGCAATTGTAGGGACAGCCCCTGGATGCCATGATCACGGGCTCGGTGTTGCAGCTGTCCACGATATCCTGGAACGGCAAAAGGGTCCTGTCAGGAAACGGCACTGTGTCCAGGTCCTTT
>CAYNHL010000227.1:0-3547 GCA_964397015.1 uncultured Desulfobacterales bacterium
TTTGATTACCCTTACCTGGCCGGGTTTCTGGAAAAAAAGGGGATCAAGTCCCTTCTGCTGGAGATGGATGCACAGCAGGAAAGCGCGGGCCAGCTGGCCACTCGGATCGAAACATTTGTGCACATGATTTGAAAAAAAGGATACCACATGCCTGGTGACGGCGCCACAGACAAGCATAAGATAAAATCCGCCCGGAAAATGCGCGATTTGATGACAAATTATTACATAGAAGCCCTGTCCGCATCACAGAACAACCGCCAGGTGGCCTGGATAACCTCGGGCGGGCCGGTGGAACCCCTGGTAGCCATGGATATCATACCGGTGTACCCGGAGAATCACGGGGCAATGATCGGGGCGGCCAAAATGGGAGAGGACCTGTGCGCCAGGGCCGGGGACATGGGATACAGTTCGGACCTTTGTTCCTACGCGCGGTCGGATATCGCCTGCGCCGTAGTCAAGGGCGGGCCCCTCGGCGGGTTGCCGGCCCCTGACATGCTGATCTGCTGCAACAATATATGCGGCACTGTATTGAAATGGTATGAAATCCAGGCCCGGTATTTCAACGTGCCGCTGTTCATCCTGGACACTCCTGTCTGCCATACGGGGTACACCCCTGAGATCGCCCGGTATGTCCGTGCCCAGATCGATGACTATGTCACTTTTCTCGAAACCGTGACCGGCAGAAAACTTGATCATGACAATCTATCCAGGGTTGGCCGCCTGTCCCTGGAGTCACAGTGGCTCTGGCAGGATGTCCTGCACACCACCGCCCACCGGCCTTCACCAATGTCCGCGTTTGACGCCTTTTTTTTCCTGGCCCTCATTGTCACTTTGCGCGGGACACAGGTGGTTATCGATTTTTACAAAGAGCTTCTGGATGAAATGACACAGCGCATCAGCCAGGGCATCAGCGCCGTTCCCAATGAACAGTACAGGCTGCTGTGGGACAACCTGCCGGTCTGGCACCGGCTCAAGTGGCTGTCCGGTACATTCTCCCGCCACAATGCCTGCCTGGTGGCCGATACCTATACGACCGCCTGGTGCAGTGCCACCCGTTATATAGATCCTGATAATTTCCTGGATTCCATGGCCGAGGCCTATACCCGTATTTACCTCAACATCGGGGTGGACCAGATGGCCGACCAGGTTGCGGACATGATCCGCTTTTACCAGGCTGACGGTTTGGTCATGCACTCGAACCGGTCCTGCAAACCCTATTCCTTCGGCCAGATGGACATCATGAAATCGGTCCGCGAGACCACTGGTGTGCCGGTGATCATGATCGAGGCGGACATGGTTGACCCCGGGAGTTTTTCACAGTCACAGGTGGAAACCAGGATCGATGCTTTCATGGAAATCGTAGCCCGGAAAAGTGCGGGTATCAGGTGATATACGCAGGGATCGACATAGGCTCCATCACGGCCAAGGCCGCCCTTGTAGAAGGAGACAGGATCCTATGCACAAAGGTGATAAAGACCGGGTATGATCACGTCCTCGCCGGAAAAAAGGTTTTCAAATCGGTGCTTGAAGCCTCCGGCTGCCGCGAGGATGAAATCCGTGCAGTCGTGGCCACGGGATACGGCCGTGCCAGCGTGGATTTTGCTGACCGGGCCATGACTGAAATTATCTGCCACGGTACAGGGGCCTATTTTCTGGATAACACCATCCGGGGCATCATAGATGTCGGCGGCCAGGACAGCAAGGCCATTTTACTGGATGCTAAAGGGCAGGTGGTCGATTTTGCAATGAACGACAAATGTGCCGCCGGTACCGGCCGGTTCATGGAAGTCATGGCAAATGCCCTGGATCTTGACCTCGAGCAGTTCGGTCAGTTCGGGCTGCAGTCTGAAAATCCTTCAAAAATAAGCGCCATCTGTACTGTTTTTGCCGAATCCGAGGTCATATCAATGATTGCAGGGCAGCAGAAAAGAGAAGACATCATCGCGGGTATCCATGCTTCCGCTGCAGGCCGCGTAGCCATCCTTGCCCGGAAAATCAAACTGAAGCCGCCTGTGATGATGACCGGCGGCGTGGCCCGCAATCCGGGCATGGTGGCCGCCCTTGAAGCCCACCTAGGCTTCGGCCTTTCTGTAGGGCCCCTTTCCCAGGAAACCGGCGCCGTGGGCGCAGCGGTCCTGGCCTCCCGCAGCCCGGGCCGGGCTATGCCCCGGTGATACCCTAAGATCGCACAATCCAAATTTTAAGATCGGTTCCCTGGAACCGATTGCCGGAAGGGAATGACGGTTTCAGATATCCGGCCGCAGTACCCGGATGAATCATAGGTACGCTCGGAAAACTGTATTCGTTTGTTTTTTTTCATGAGGGGTGTGAGGCCATTTCTGGCTTTTTTTACTTTTGGTCATTCCGTGTTCAGTAGGTGATTGCTCAGACCATACATTCCGACACCAAGGAAATTGGTGATGGCGGCAAACCGCCTTGTGTTAGTGATGCCCATCCATGTACCCACAGCCGCCAAGTCCCTTCCGGACAGCAACCGGGAATGGTCTTTCCACCGGGCCAGGAGGGCTGTGGGCCGGTCAAAGAATTCATCTCGGTCGGCACATAGGGGTTAGAGATGCAATTAATGAGGATCCAGCCCTTTCATGCAAGATCATCGAAGTATTTGGTCAGGGGTCGGAGTACTGAAAAAAATTGCAATGTAGCAAATAAGGAAAAATTGAGCTATTCAGACACCATCCAGAGACTTGTTTTAAAGCAGCATATGTTGCATTAGAAAATGTCTGATGCAGGAGTTCTGAATTTGAACCTGCCTTTGAAACAGGAAATCCTGACATTCTGCTCCAGCACTTTATACCCCATTGTTTTCCTGTTTCTGTTTTCTAAAAGGAAGGAGAAAGACTTCCCATCACGGGTGATGTCTATGCTGGTTTCCTTTGATAATTAACGTATCGCGATCGACTTGTAGCTGCCGTCTTCGGGCCCCCTTTAATTTCACCCTTGGTGGCGAACAAAATGTAATATCATTATTAACGAACTTGGGCCAGGAGAATGCTGCATCTTTTTACAACAGTTTCTGCACATAGTGTCGGAACAACGGTATTATGAAGCTGATCTCCCAGAAGAAGTTCGGGACTATTGTGTCCGCCATATTATCAGGGCCCGGCGTTGAAGTCTGAGGAAAATAATGCTTGATTTGGTAATTGATGTTCACAGATCCCGGATCGAGTTTTCCTGGTCCAGGATTGTAAAACAAAGAAGAGATGCATAATTTTAAGCAACCAAGAGAATGGATTTACCAATCCAATTTTGCCGCATAATTTAAAAGATATTCAGCGCTCTTCCTTCTAATTTCTCTTTCCTCTTTTTCAAAAGAACTCTGAAGTCTCGAAGAAAAATCAATAACATTGTTCGCTGTAGTTACGGAAGGCTTATGTCTTGTGTTTGATTCAAATGGAAGGTCTAATTGTGTATATTTTTTTTTATGATCATTCTTTTTTTCCCACATATTTAATGATCCTTTTTTATTAATATACTTGACAGTACCGTTTTTACCAGAAAATGGCTCACGCCACAAGCCGTAATCCTT
>CAYNHL010000228.1:0-3492 GCA_964397015.1 uncultured Desulfobacterales bacterium
CATTACACTGCTCATGGCATTCATGGCCCAGGGTGTACCACTGGCCAACCTGTTCAATCTTGTCTATGTGGCTGCCGAAGTACTGAAAACCCTGGTCGGCAGCTTTGGAATGGTTGCGGTCGCCCCTTTTACCGCCCTTGCCGGATCCATTATCTTTACGAAAAAACAATAAGTCATCTATATCTCCGGGAATATCCGGAACAATGGACTGCCGGAACGGTTTCTGATGAAAAAATTTGATGCGCTGTTGGATTATTCTTCAGTGGTGCATACGATTAGGTGAACATCCGAACGATCAATCAGGGCACAGATGGGTGGCGGCGGCATGCGGTCACAAAATATTTTTGCCGCTTCAACCAACTGCCCGCCCCGCACATGGGCGGCACGCCCGAATTTGGTCTGATCCAGCACCAGATATACGCTTCGGCTGTTTTCCCTGATGATCTGCCGGAGCCGGACCTCTTCTTCAGAAAAATCCAGAAGTGTGCCGTCATTATCGACCCCTGCCACACTACAAACGCCGATATCCACCTTATATGCACTGAAAAGGGTTTCCATGCCCGATCCCAGAACATTTTTGTCTGCATTTCTGAGACGGCCGCCGGCGATGGTCACTTCAAATCCCGGGTTTGCGCTGACCAGCATGGCAACATTCAGGCTGCAGGTAAAAATTTTAAGATGCTCATGGCCCATCAATGCCTGGGCAACAACTTCCGGGGTTGTTCCTGCACCCAGGGCCACGGATGAACCGTTGGGTATCTGCTGGGCCACCTTTAGCGCAATGGCCTGCTTTACTGCTTCATTGGGGATCGGTCGCCATCCACAGGTCATACTTCCTGCAGATTCAGGACTTTTTGCCCCCCCGTGAATTCGCATGGCAAAACCCGTGTTACACAGGACCCCCAAATCCCGTCGGATAGTCTGGGTGGACACCTTGAAATGCCGGGCAAGCTGTTCCACATGAACGACGTTTTCCTGGAGGATCATTTCAGCCATCCTGGCCTGACGAACTGAAAGAGATATGTTTTTTTGCAGAACCGGCATATTTTTCAAGGAGTTCATATGAACTTTATTATTGATTATTGCCATAATTCGCAACTTTAAATTCATACAATATGTTTGTTTGGATTTCGCTATGACGATATTTGTTTTTTGTTAGTTTCATTTGAAAGCATCGTCATGTTCAAACAAACATTCTAACAGTTTGTTTTATCTAACAAAATTTTAATAAAACCCTAATTATTTCTTGACAAATGTCATTGTCTCAGACTATATCGTGAAAAAGATACATATCGCCACGACCCAAGACATGTGATTCCCAGCTGGCAGAAGATTCATTTTGAATCTATTTTATACATTTTTATCAGGAGGTAATATCATGAAATTTGTTCCCAAAGGACTGACTGCAGGAAACCTGGCCATTGGTGCTGGGATTGTACTTCTGGCCCCGGTAATAATTCCGGTTATCGGCAGCATTGCCAAACCCATTACAAAATCAATCATCAAAGGGGCCTTGATCAGCTATGAGGGTATAAAGGTCAGCATTGCCGAGGCCAAAGAATCCCTGGAAGACATTACAGCGGAGGCAAAGGCAGAGGTCGGCAGTGACAAGGCCGTTGAAGAGTGATCTGCCCTGATGAATGATGACATGCAGCAGATACCTATAGCAAAGGTGGTTCACAAGATGAGCGGCCGTATCCGGTTCAAGATTGCACCTGTGCAGTCAGACAGAAACCAGTACTTTGACACCTTGACATCTGTACTGACCGATCAGCTCGGCTATATTACAATCCGTGTCAACCCTGTCACAGGGACCGTTTTACTGAAGGATCATGCCCTTGATATGGATGCGGTTGCGGCAGTCGGCCGGTCTGAGAATTTATTCAGACTCACACTGGAATCAAAAGATTCACCATCACTGGCAACCCGGCATGTCAGGAAACAGGCACACAGAATTGACGGGCTGATCCGCAAATTTACCGCCAATAACCTGAACATGACCGGTTCGGTGTTTCTTGTGCTTGTCATCCATGCCATACGAGAAATCGCCCAGGGCAATCTGACAGCCCCTTCCTGGTTTACCGCCCTTTGGTTTGCAACATCCCTTTATAACAGGGATTTTGCAGGCCCGGGCGATGACTTGGGTTGTCATGCAGGTGATGCCGGGCATGCTGATGCCCATTGAAGGTCATGCAACGATTGCACAACAGAACATCGAGACCGTTAACTTTATCATTCTTTCATTAGAACAATTAAAAGAATACTGTTTTTTTATTTAAAAAGGCTGTCTTAAATGAATACCCTGATACCAGTCCATACCCGGATAAAAGGGAGGGCAAGGTTCACTGTTGCAGGACTGAAAAGGTCAGAATCTTTTAAAAAACTACTGACCGATCAGCTTGCAGCAGAGGATAGAATATCCATTATAAAGGCCAGCACGGTTACCGGAAAAATCCTTGTTTTCTATGACCGGAAAACCCCTTTAGAAAATATTACAAAAACTCTCCGGTCAGCTATTCTCGACATTTCACAGCGAAAGAAAGCCTCACCAACAGCAGGAAAAAAGCCCCGGCCTCGGAAAAAGGCAGCCCCAGGAAAAAAAAATTCGCGGTCAAGAATACAGAAAATGAAGACCCGTGTTCAGTCTATCCTGGGGCACCGCCGGACTGACGCAGAGAAAGATTGGCATGTTATGGCCGCCCAGGATGCAGCAGCATTTTTTAAATCAGATATCAGCCTGGGTATCAGCCTGGAAAGTGTTTTAGACAGAAGACACAGGTTCGGAGAAAACGTACTGCCAAAGACCCGTTGCCGCTCCGGACTTCAGATTTTCATGGAACAGATGAACTCTTTGCCGGTATACCTGCTCGGGGCAGTGGCAGGGGTATCAATTGTCATGGGCGGGATGCTGGATGCCGCCATTGTTTTCGGTGTCGTACTGGCAAACGCCGCAATCGGATATGTGACTGAAAGCAAAGCGGAAAAAAATATCGATGCCCTGAACAATCTGGTGCACCACATGGCAGAGGTGTTGCGGGATGGCAAATCCCTTTTCATTCCTGCCGAAGCAGTGGTACCCGGTGATATTCTTGTGCTCAAACCCGGGTCTTTCGTTCCTGCAGACAGCAGGATCATCCAGGCATCACGACTGACTATAGATGAATCCATGCTCACAGGAGAAAGCCTTCCGGTGGAAAAACATGCACATCCCATGAACCAGGCCGATATCCCACTGGGAGACAGAAAAAATATGGCATACATGGGCACCTGCATAACCGGGGGCCAGGGACTCTCCCTGGTTGTTGCAACCGGTCAAAATACCCAGCTGGGCCGGCTCAAGCTCCTGCTCGATGAAACGCAAACCACCCGGTCCCCCATTGAGCGCCAGCTTGATACCATTGGCGACCAGCTGATCTATGGATGTCTTGCCATCTGCTGCGGGGTGTTTGCCATGGGCACCCTCATGGGATTCGGCATTCTCAATATGCTCAG
>CAYNHL010000229.1:0-3451 GCA_964397015.1 uncultured Desulfobacterales bacterium
AGATCCCGGAAGGTTGTTCCCTTGAACCTTGCCGGATGTTGAAATCCATAAACAATGCCGGCGCTGGACCGCTCATTTATGGGAAGATTGCTGATATCTTTTTTGTTGAAAACAATTTTTCCCTCTGTGAGTTCATTGATGCCCATGATCAATTTGGCAATGGTGGTCTTGCCCGACCCGTTAGGGCCGGTGATGGCATAAAACCTCCCCTGCTCAAAGGTAAAACTCACATCATTGATAATTGTCTGCTCAGACGGCGGTTCCGGTTCTGAATCCGATGCAGGGACTTTAAAGATAATATTTTGTAGTTGCAGCATAAATTCCCTCTTTTTTTGTTGTGGTTGACGGCCTGCCCGGTATCCGGATTACAGCACAGCAGCCGTATTTCCGGGGCGGGTCTTAAAGTCACCAAGCGCCTTAATGGTAGATGTAACGAAATTTTTTTCAGCAGGGCTTGACGAGATCTTCCAGTGGTGTTCTTCCACCTTAGTGCTCAGGGTCGCTGTAATACTGTAACAGCTTATTAATGTCTGTGATCAGGGTTTTGACATATGACATCTCGGCATTCTGCTTGGCTTTCATTGCTGAAACAATCACGGCATGATGATCGACCAGTCGTTCCCTGTAGTCTTTTTGAGATAATTTGACCCGCTGGGTCAAAAATTTGTTCCCTTCTTTTTTGGTTGTCACAAAGGACTTTTTACAGATTTAGGTCCCGGTCTTTGGGAATTTAAATGTAATCTTGTCTTTCCCTTTTTCCCTTTTCATTTTCACCTGTAGAGTCAGATTTTCGTTCCCCATCCCCAGGGAAAGCAGGGTTTTGTCTTTCTCTTTTTCCGCATGGGTTATCTGCCGGATGCTTTCTATGATATCTTTTCCGATTTTTGTGCCGGGAGAAGGAAGGCTGCTTTTGCGGTATTCAGCAGTAACACTGACATTGTCCTCATTGTCCCGGGATATTTTGATTTTTTCCGCGTTCTGGTTGATGCCGTGAAGTACGGCAAGCGCAATCCATTTGGCCGCTACTTCATCTTCCACCTCAGCGATCTCCTCCTGGATCTTTGACATTTCACTGAGCGGGTCCGTTGTGGTAAAACAGTCAATATGTTCCTGTACTTTCTGGTGTAAGCTGTCATAGTATTTCACTTTTTTCTCCTCTCTTTTTGGATGGATACGGTCAATCCATGTCTTTTTCATGTCTTTTTACGGTTGATATGCGCCTGATTGGTTCAGGACAGGTTGTTCACTGTTTTGGAAACCGCTCGATGGAATCCTTCAGCTGATTGATTTCAATACCCAGGCTTACACACTGTTTGCCGTCCATGCACAACTCTGCGTCAGAGGGTTCCAGAAATGTTTTCAGTTCAGTGTCATCCTTTTTCAGATTCACCTGCCAACGACCGTTAACATCGCTGTATTCGACATTCACATCAATGCCGCACTCCCCAATATCAGGGTATATTTCAATGATTTTTCTGCACAGCTCTTCTTTGTCCATTTGATTGTCTCCTTATGTGGTTGAGAGAAAAGATCCTTTAAATAAAAGACCGCTGAATCTATGGAATCTATGATTCAATAGGACAACCGGCCACAGGGGCTTCTATCTTATCTTCATTAGATATCAGCAGTCCGCACAATTTTATATATAAACAATACTGTATTTTCTGCTGAAAAAAGGTGTACTTTGACATGGCAGGCGAGCCATGTCGTATATTGTCCTATAACATTTTTCATCTTTTTGATCGTTTGTCAGTTTTTTCAGGATCAGTTTTCAGGATCTGTGGGGCAGGCATTTTTTTACATGCTCTTTACATCCAATATGCAGAAAAACCTGTATTGTCATTAAAAGGGTTTTCAGAGATAGTTATAAATAAAAGGGCAGAGCAAAAAAACAGATATTTATAGAATATCTGAAAACATCGAACTTAAGGAGATTTTTCAATGGAACAAGCTAAAGACCGTGTAAATGAAGGAAAAGAGTTTCGTCAGCGTATGATGGATAAGCTCGAAGTTGAGTATTCTGCCGCTGAAACAATAAAAGCCGAAGACGATAAGGGAAAATATATCCAGGCAATGGAAGAACGGCTGGCAAAACTAAAAGCCATGACCGAGGAAATGAATGAAAAAAGCAAGAATCTGAGCAAAGAAGCAAGGGCGGAGTTTAAAAAAGAAACAGAAAAAATCAAGGACCTGCAGGCTGATGCCAAATCCAAATTAAAGGATGTCCGAGAGTCGGGAAGCGGCGCATGGAAGAACCTGCAGGACAGCAGTATAAAGGCCTGGAAAGAACTGGCGGGCGGCGTTAAAAAAGCTGTCGACCAATTTCGCTAATCCCGTCCGGCAGCAGGACAGATTATAACGCAAACTTTCGGGCTTCAACGAAGTGAACGGGGTCAGGCTTGTTTTATTGTGTTTTTATCAAAATTGTTTTTTATCAAGGGCCAAAAACGCAATAATGCAAGCCTGACCCCTCTTACTTAACCCATCAGGAGAAAAGACAATCCAAAAATTAAAAAAAATAGAACGGACCATTGTTCTGGGATCTCGGTATACAACTATAATGGCGGTCTTCGGATCCCTTGTCAGCAGTATATTGATGTTTTTTCTGGGCCTGTACGATATATATCTGGCTTTTATACAGGGTATTTCATTACCAAAAGAGGTGACAGAGACATCCTCCAATACCCTTGTTGTAATCAAGGTCATCGAAGGCCTTGACCGGTTTTTGATCGGCATTGTATTGCTTTATTTTGCCTATGGTGTGTATTCACTTTTTATTCGCCCGGACGAAGGAACCAGGGAAAAAAGAGATGAACTGGCCCTGCCTTCATGGCTCAAGGTAAAGGAAATCGGGCAGCTAAAACAGGTTGTTGCAGAAGTGATTATAGTTATTGTGTTTGTCTTGTTCCTTCGTTTGGCGCTCCAGGCCTTCCAGGCAGCGAACCTGATACTGAGCTGGCAGCAGGTTGGCACCCTGCTGGTGTTACCCCTTTGTGCAACATTTCTGGCCCTTGCATTGAGGCTGGTCGAACTTCATCCCAAAAAACCCCGGTGCTCTGATGAATAAGGTTTGTTCAGCCCGTTCCATCATGTTGAAAGCAGTTTGGCATTGACCGCCACAATGATCGTGGAAAGGGACATCACAACGGCACCAGCCGCGGGCGGCAAAAGAAACTGGTAAAAAGGATACAAAATGCCTGCCGCCAGGGGAATGGCAATGGCATTGTACCCGGCTGCCCACCAGAGGTTCTGCACCATTTTCCGGTAGGTTGCGCGAGACAGCCTGATCACTGCGGTGACATCCCTGGGATCAGAGTGCACCAGCACGATATCGGCTGCTTCCATGGCCACATCCGTGCCTGCGCCGATGGCAATGCCGACATCAGCTTCAGCCAGGGCCGGGGCGTCGTTAACCCCGTCTCCCACCATGGCCACGCGCATGTTCTCCTGC
>CAYNHL010000230.1:0-3421 GCA_964397015.1 uncultured Desulfobacterales bacterium
AACGGAGGACATTCTCATTACAAGTGAGATGCTCTACCAACTGAGCTATATCGGCATATCTCTCATGCCATGGTTTCTTCGGCAAAAAGACCGGAGGATAATACCAGAGCATTTAAATATAATCAACCCTAAAATTACAAAAACCAAAAAAACCTTTACAGCGCTCACTGCATCCATATCTTCACGCGCCTGCCTGCCAGTAACTGCCAATAAGAAGATATGCTCTGTCTTGACCAACCTTCATGACCAGCCATCGACATTAAAATTTTTCATTATACGCCGATATTATTTTTAAGCAAGCTTTTTTTCTATTTTTCACTGGATCATTAATATATGAAATCACTTAGGCGGCCATCTTCCAGGTGCTTACTATTACACGATTGTTGATAAAAAAATATGAATTTTTACACGCACCTGTCCTGATGAATATGGCATAATCTCTTGACAGCTCATTTAAAATCCTATACTTACTTGGCTGTTGAAACATAACACTTTAAGTGAACATACAAAGGTCTTCATGAATAAAATTATCTACCGGCTCCTTTTAATTGTCTTTTGCTTTCTTGCCGGCTGCCAGCATATTCCTGTTGAAAATGCAGCCCGCCCGTCTCTTCCCGGTAAACCCGAAGCCGCTTCCAATATCGACGTTGACAACCCGGCACCTGACACCGCAAGCCAGCAGGTATCGTCACAGAAATCTTCAAACAACCGTACCGCTCTTGCAGCCAGACATACCGTCGCAGGACCTGTCCCTGAACCATCTGTCAGGATGACTTCTGATTCCCCCCGCTCCGCTGATCCAGGATCTCAAGCGCTCAAGGTTCATGAGCCGCAGAATAAGGATGTTGAAATTGACATAAGTGACGTGCCCGCCCCCGGCCCTGATACACAGGGTCCTGAAACAAGTGCGCAAGTTCAGGAAAAAACGGACCAGGCCCTTGAGCTGTGCCGTATAGCCCAGGAATTGTGGGAGGCGGGAAGACTTGAAGACGCACTTTCCAATCTGGATGCTTCATATAAAATGATGCTGGAAATCGACCAGGAAAATTTTCCGGAATTCAACCAGCAGAAAGAAGACCTGCGGTTCTTGATCTCCAGGCGAATCCTTGAAATCTATGCATCCCGTAAAATGGTTGTAAATGGGCAGCACAACGAAATTCCCATTGTGATGAACCGGTATGTAAAGGATGAAATCAAACGTCTTACCGGCCCTGAGCGTAACTTTTTCATTCAGTCAATGGAACGGGCCGGCCGGTTCAGGCCTTTCATTCTTGAAGAACTAAAAAAAGCTGGGTTCCCGGAAGAATTGGCATGGCTTCCTTTGATCGAAAGCGGCTTTAAAATCCGTGCACTCTCTTCGGCAAGGGCTCTTGGCCTTTGGCAGTTCATCCCGTCCACCGGGTATAAATTCGGACTGAACCGCAATTACTACATCGATGAGCGCCTGGATCCGGAAAAAGCTACCCGGGCAGCCATTGCTTATCTCAAGGAGCTTCACAACCTTTTTGGCGACTGGAATACTGTGCTGGCCGCCTACAACTGTGGTGAAGGGCGCGTCTTGAAAATCATCAGGCAACAGAAAATCAACTACCTGGATAATTTCTGGGATCTTTACCAGAAGCTTCCACGCGAAACCGCTCGATATGTTCCCCGGTTCCTGGCCACGCTGCATATTATGAACAACCTGGATAAATTCAATATCGAAATCTCAAACCCACAGATGCCGGTACCAGCGAAGACTGTCAAGATCCAAAAGCAGATCAGACTCAAGGATATTGCAAAGGAAATCGATGTTGCCTTCAACGACCTGAAGGATTTGAACCCTGAACTGCGGTATGCGCTGCTGCCCCCGGAACCTTATGAACTTAAAATCCCGGCCGACAAAGAAAAGGTTTTCCTGGCCAGGATCGACAAGATCAAGGCATCTTATCCGCCGCCGTCCCGGTTTGTCTATCACCGTGTCAGCCGTGGAGACACCCTGTCACAGATCGCTGAAAAATACCATACATCCATCCGGGCCATTGCGTCGGTCAACCATATCTACAGAAACAACAAAATCATAGCCGGAAAGGTTTTGAAAATACCTGTAAAAGGACAGGGAGGCTCCTCCGGAGACATTGCCGGAAGCATGCAGCTGGCGCCTGGACAAAAGACCGTATACACGGTTAAAAGGGGTGATAACCTGTGGATAATTGCCAGGAGATTCAACACCACAACCAAACACATAATGGCGCTCAACAATCTTTCGGGTACCTTTCTGCAGGTCGGCCAGAAACTGACCATATCCAACGAATCCCCTGCCCCGGCCATCGCCGCAGCCGGCGGAACAGCCACATACCGGGTTAAAAGCGGAGACAGCCCTTTTTCTATCGCAAAAAAACACAATATGAGTCTGAACCGGCTGCTTGCACTGAACCAGTTGACCAGAACAAGTAAAATATATCCCGGCCAGCAGTTATATGTAGAGTAAATCCTTTTTTGCGCCCCCGCATTTTGCGCCCCACAGCTCAGTTTAAACCTTATGGTTAAGCGGATTCTCACGCTTTTTTAAAAAAGTTTGGTTTAGACTCCCCCCAAACCTTCTGCCAGGCTTACGCCTCCGACGTATCGACACTTCCCTTTTACCAGGAGCACACCCACGGTACAGCCTGTACCAAATATCCAGAGAATTAAATTTCTATTGACAGAGGCTATTAAAAAGCATAACGTTTCAAATGTTACATTGGTTTCAAATGTATCAAATTGATTAACCCAATAATCACTCAGGCTTTTTTATGAAAGTTGATAATGAAATAGTTACAGTCACTGAAGCCGCAAAACTCTGCAAAGTTACCAGGGCAACCATATGGAGATGGATCAAGTCAGGGACACTCAATGCAGGTGTTACTGCCGGCGGTCACTATAGAATATTTCGAGAGGATCTTCACACTTTTATCACATCGAAAGAAATGAAAAGCTGCAGTCGAACCGGGACAAAGAAGCATAAAGTTCTGATTGTCGATGATGATGAATCAGTACGAAAATTATTAATTTTGGCATTCATGAAACATGAATTTGAGGTGGATTCCGCATCAGATGGGTTTGAAGCAGGCATAAAAACCATTCAATTTCAGCCTGATATAGTGATTCTTGACCTTTATATGCCAAAATTGGATGGGTTCGAAGTCTGCCGACAGCTAAAAAACAACAACAGCACCTCGAACATAAAGATAGTTGCAATTTCAGGGTACGAAAATCAGACAAACAGAGAGAAAATTCTATCCTGCGGGGCAGATCGTTTTTTTGAAAAATCAGTGGACATCAGGGTTATCATTAGCGAAACAAATAAATTAATCAGGTCAGAAAAGATGTAATCATAATCGTATTCATCAAGGAGTCTTATGAAAGTTGATATTGGTCCCGTAACACGGTTGGAAGGACA
>CAYNHL010000231.1:0-3410 GCA_964397015.1 uncultured Desulfobacterales bacterium
TCCCGCTCCGGGATAAACTGCAGCAATGCCCCCTGTTTTTTAGTGACCGGCAGATATTTCAGGTGTGAGCGGACAAAGTCCCACACGCCTTCTTCGGTTTGGGCTTCTTTTTGAAACCGTTCTTCAAAACCGCCGTTGGGTTTGTAGGCGGAGATGACGAGATCCTGCTTGACAGAGGTCGTATTCGTGACAGCGTTAAAACTTCCCTGTTTTTTATCAAGAGCAGACACGTTGGCAATGATAAATCCGGAATCAGCCATGGCATTTTGAATGCTGTTCCAGATACTTGCCTTTGTGTTGGAAAACTCGACCGTCATCCACCGACCGGGTTTCAATATTCGATGAAACTCAGAAAAACATGCCCGCATCAATTGGTGGTATTTTTCAACATCCTTGTTTTGCTGTTTGCTGACAATGGCCTCAGCAGACATGTTTGTAAACACCTTGTGAAACGCCTCCAATACAAAATTGAGTTCCCCATACGCGAGATTGTCTCCAAAAGGGGGGTCTATAAAAATGTAATCAAGCGAATCTGTTTTCAGATTTTGATTTGATGAACCGCCGGTTCCTAATCCATATTTGGGGCGAAAGTTGTTATTTGCAAATGCTCTGGCAAGGCGTTTGATTTTGCCACTCAAGTTGTACCACGGGCTGCATTCCGAATGCTGGGAAGCAATATAGTAAACACCTGTCATCTGTCTGTTTACCTGTGATCCCCCAGGTCTTCCATGCATGATGGGTTGATATCTGTTAAGAAGCGAGAGACCCATGATAGATTGTTCAAAACAGAATCTGACAAACGACCGGGTCGGGTGATCAGTTATGGAATCGATCTTGGACCAAAGGGTGGCAAGAACACATTCAGCCCTCGGGATGTACAAATGGTGCACATGACTGAAAGAAGCTGTTCCGGCCCGCCATTTATCTCCCCACACAGCCACATCTTCAGGAGCATGCATCATTCGATCGGTCGGGAAGAACTCTGATATTGTTTGCGTTTCAACTTTTCGGAGAACATGGAAATCATCCTGATCCGGTATTTTTTCAAATTTGTCCTTATCCACCCGGTAAACAATTAGGCAGGGTGTTCTTCGTGCCCTTTTGACCATTTTGTTGAGGTATCCGTCAAACCAAGACTCTTTTTTTCTTTCCAACATTTTTTTATTAAGGACCGCTTTGCAATGTGGGCAAGGGAATCTATCACGAACTTGTTTGGTCTTCAAATCCAACGCTTCTTTTAAAAAGACAATTTCTTTGGAACATTCTGGGCAATTAAAGACTTCACTCCATACCGTATAATCAATTTTGCCGATTCGTCCGTCTGAATGCTTTGTTTCATACATCCACCCATATTCCTCCTCAACCTCTTGAAGAATACGATTGGCTTCATTCTCAAATGCCACCATATTGACCGGGTTGTTGTAGTTATAGGCGATAAAGGTGGCTGCGGGGGAAAGGTCGTTCAGTACAGATCTGCGGACACCCAGCCTTGAAAATGGCCGCCAGTTTTTCCTGCTATCTTCACCCACCTCTTCCTGCAAAATGGTCCCATCCGGCTTCACTTGGTAACCGAGTGACATGATCACGTCGCGGTTTCCGCACATTTGAGCGGCAACACCCGTCATGCCGGTCCCGCAGAAACCGTCGAAAACAATATCCCCCGGATTGGTATAATGGAGGATATACCGCATGATGGCCTTGTGGGGCACCTTGGTATGATAGGAATGTGCGTTGTAAATCGGGTCGTTCTTTCCCTCTTTCACATCCGTGGCAAACGGCTCTCGGTGATACTGGTAATCTGCCGGCTTCTCCGGTTTTTGTAATTCCCATTCAGCAATGAAATCGGGAATCCAGGGGTTGGGGCAGGCTGTGTAATATGGCGGATCACTCAGATTTAGGATATCCTCGTCGCTGCCGATTGGGAACCCCTCGATTTTCCGGAACTCCGGGTCCTGAAGTTTCTTGCGCAACGCCTCAGTATAGTGAGCCCGGCGGGCCTCGTCGCTTTCAAAGGTTCGCCCCAGGCAGGTCACCGGGCCGGAGGATTTTTGTGGCATGTCAAAATCCGGGTCGAACAAACTGTCTTCTGTCATCTTTGTGATCCTTTTGAGCCCTGAATAGCTTTTTTTATGCGTGGTTCTTTGCCCAAGCGCATTACCACAACGCAGATAAAAATCAAGATATGCGCCTGACTCATAAGCTGGCGCATATATAAACGCGGGACGTATATATCAGCGTTTCTTTTCATACCCTGTGATTCTCCAGAACCTTCTTACCCTTCTCGGTGATGATATATTTCTGCATACGGCTTTGGGGCTTGTCGGGAATTGTACGGACAATCAATCCTTCTTCAAGCAGATGGTCGAGGTAGTTGCGCTGGAAGGTTTCCCTGTGTTTTATCCCTGTGATCTCCTGAATATCAGCGCTTCTTTTGGGCTCTGTACAGGCAGATAGAGCATTAATTATCCAATCCTCAACTTGTCCGGTGACTTGTCCGGTGACTTGTCCGGTACTTGCCGGGTACTTGCCGGGTACTTGCCGGGATTCGGGTACTGTTTTCTCGCCAAATTCCGGCACTTTGACTTTCATCCTGAAAACATCTCCCTCCACCAGTTCAGGATCAGCACCCCCGTAAGCTCGGCTGTACTTCATCATCTTGCGCATGCCGGAGCCCAACTCATCAGCCCGGCCGATCTGGCGGAAGAACCGGGCAATTACCGGATTTTTCGGAAACGGGGTAAAATTTTCCGGGTCCAGGCGGCCAAAGCCGTGGGGGCGGCTGCTGTTTTCGGTGTAGGTGACCTGCTTGCGCTGATAGAGTTGCGCCACCTGGGCGGTGTGATCGGTGATATCGAGATCAAGCCCTTCGCCCCTGTGGATCAGTTCTATTGTCTGCTGTTCGGTGACATTCATCCCAGGCTCCTATTCCAGCACCATCCTGACCTTGTTGATATCTTTCCCCCTGGTCAGATTGTCCACATAATCACTGATCGCCCGCTTGAGATCTTCGGGGGTGGATGGCCCCAGATTTGAAACAAGTTTTATAAGTTCCGCTTTCTTGACCGGCACCTTCTGCAGGCCGGCCAGAACCGTTTTCAGGATTTGAACAAAGTTGCCGTCTACCGGGTCCGGCAGTTCCTTCGACCCCATGAACGACTGGATAACGGTTTTGTCATCTTTGTGCAGCAGCTCATTAATGTTTGCCTGGGTCATCGGGTCTTCCAGGTTGTTCAAGAGCGTTTTGGTCCACTGCCCGATGATCCGGTCCAGTTCATCATCCATTTGGTCGAACTGCTGTGAACCTGCGATCAGCACCCCGGACCCTGAACGTTCAAATTCTGCCGCTGGCCGAAATTGGCAGTGTGGACAGATGGGCGTTGCCTCAAGGTCTTTCTCGGTCAGGGCAAAGC
>CAYNHL010000232.1:0-3389 GCA_964397015.1 uncultured Desulfobacterales bacterium
TGATCAAAGAACGGCTCCAATTGGAGGACAAGCAATTCGAACAGCCGGAAAACACGGGATATGCCATGGTCAAAGACCAGATTCCCTTCAGGCTGACAGCTGACGTCATCTCCCGCTTTGAAAAGATGATCGGCAGGGAGAATGTCAGCACTGAAACCTATGACCGGATCAAGTACTCCACGGGAAAATCCATGGAGGATATTCTCCGGCTCCGGCTGAACCAGTCGGGCCCGGTATGCGATCTTGTCCTTCATCCACGGCACAAGGAAGATGTAGAGGCCATCGTGGCATTCTGCAGTGAACAGGGAATCCCTGTCCATGTCCACGGAGGCGGGAGTTCCGTCACCTTCGGCCTGTCCTGTCCACGAGGCGGTGTCACCCTGGTCATGGGCACCCATATGAACCGGGTTTTACAGTTCAACGAAACCAGCCGGACCATTACCGTGCAGCCTGGAATGACCGGTCCCTGCTACGAGGATCTTCTCAACAGGGCACCTGAAACACTGGGTGCTGAAAAACAATATACCTGCGGACATTTCCCACAGAGTTTTGAATACTCATCCGTAGGTGGATGGGTAGTCACCCTCGGATCGGGACAGGCTTCATCTTACTACGGGGATGCCCGGGACCTGGTGATCAGCCAGGAATACGTCACCCCTGCCGGAAGTTTTAAGACCCGTGACTATCCGTCCACGGCCACAGGCCCCAGTGTCAACGATATCATGAAGGGCAGCGAGGGATGTTTCGGTGTACTGGTGGGTATCACATTCAAAATATTTGAATACATACCGAAAACCGCAAGACCGTTCGGATTCATGTTTCCCGATTTTGAGCATGCCGCTGCAGCAACAAGGCAGATCAGCCAGGGTCAGTTCGGCATGCCCGCAGTCCTGAGAATTTCAGATCCTGAAGAAACGGATGTGGCCATGAAAATGTACAACCTTGACGGCGGCATCCTGGACCGGTTCCTGGCTGCCAGGGGAATGGCACCAGGCAGCAGGTGCCTGCTCATGGGACGAACCGAAGGTGAAGCAGGTTTTTCATCCCTGGTTTTCAGAAAAACAAAAAAGACCTGCCGGAAAAACAAAGGCATATACCTGAGCGGATATCCGATGAAAAAATGGTATCACGGACGGTTTTCAGACCCCTATATGCGGGATGCGCTCAATGATTACGGAATTATCATAGATACCCTCGAGACCGCTGTCACCTGGGACCAGTTCCATGAAGTCCACCGAGCGGTCAGGGCCGAAATCACCCGGCATCAGCCTGTCATCTGCATGACCCATGCCTCCCATTTCTACAGCCAGGGAACAAACCTGTATTTCATATTTATCCTTCCCTGGGACACCCTCGAAGCTTTCCAGTCATTCCAGCGCCGAATCATTGACTGCATAGAAGCCAGCGGCGGGTCACTGAGCCACCATCACGGCATAGGAAGGATGATGGCCCCCTGGATGGAAAGACACCTCGGAAAAGAACAGATGGATGTGCTTCGATGCCTCAAGGCCCATTTTGATCCAACGGGCATCATGAATCCGGGCGGACTCAGTCTGTAAGCGGCATCACCCTGGTGGTGAACGGGATATCAGGATGCAGCTGGTTTTTAACCGTGCAGCTGTTCATGGCCTTGATTACCGCTGCGTGATATTTGTCAGGAAATTCATGCGTGACATACAATGTCATGTTTATTTCAGTGATAAGGGGCTGGTTGTCTTCCTTGTTCACCGCCATGTCGATGATCATCCCCTGTGTATCGATCTTTCTGGCATCACAGAAAGATTTTGCATAAATACCGGCACAGGCCCCGATGGATGCAAGGAACAGGTCAAACGGTTCCGGGGCTGTTTCATCACCTTCATTTTCAATAGACTGATCGGTCTTGATTTCAAATTTGCCAAACCGGATATCAATTTTTTTGTTTTCCGGAAAAATCACCTCATAATGCTTCATCACTGGCCTCATTCATCATCGTTGAAGTCCAAAAGTTGATTTAAATATGTTATCGAAACCAGCTTTTGTCAACAGGTCCATCAGACTGTCCATCTGACGGCTCACATCCGTCAATGCCCGGAACGAAACAGGATCGACGGGGCGTCTTGCCTCCAGCTCCTCGAGGTGGTGATCAACCAGTTGCCTGACCGGCCGCCTGGCAGCATCGAGAATTTCATCTTCCTGCCTGGCAAGAAGCTCACGGATGCGCGCCATCATTTCTTCGACATCCACCTGCGCGGCCATAACGCCGGAAAAGGATGAATCCGTATCCGGAAACGGTTCTGAAATACTCGAATACCGGGCCTCATAAACCGACTGAAAAGTCCGGCGGCTGGACAGGTCGGCGGAATACCCGGAAATCGTATCATACCCTTCCATGGCCAGGGCCTGTGCAATTGCTTCATCCATGTTTCCGGCCGCCATTTCAGAAAGAATCGAATCAATGCGCAGGATGATATCATCGATATCCGAAAGCTCCGTTGCATTCAGGTCTCCCTGAACCGAGAAACTGAATGCCTGCCCTGAGGAAAGAGTCACCTGGCGATGGCTTACAGAGGAAACGGCAGATCCGGTCTCTGTGACTAAAGTGCCCCGGCTGTTGTATATTCCTGCGTCGAGCCGGCTGAAACTGGATGAGGCCAGGGTCACCACATCTCCTTCCCTGGTTTGAATAGTCAAGGCGGCCTCGGTGGCAACAGCGGCATGCATCGACTGTGAGACCTGGTGTCCGGTTTCCCGGTTATGCATCATCCCGGCCTGCCGGCCGCCATACGCAGCTGCAGAAAAGGGCTGTGACGTTACTGGATTCATGGCATCCCCTTTTGTTCACAAAGTTATCATGTCCTTTCCGCTATTTAGCGATCAGGAATAAAAAACTTATCGGCCTGACCAACGGATGACTTTACCCATTATAACCCTGCAACATTATTTAGTAAGATCTACCTGTGTCCATAATTGCTACTTCCCAAAAAACTGGGGCCGGGGGTAAGCCACTTTTTGGGGGCTGGTATTAAGTTTCTGCCGGATAAAGCGACCGCGGCCGTGTCCCGGTGGCATCCTGTGCCGATACCAGAAAAAAAGGGGGGCATTGTGAAGGCTGCGCCCTGAACCGCAACAACTCGCTGGCGCTCAAACAGGTTGCGCTTCTTTTCGGGCGCAGCCTTCACAATGCAAAACCCCCCTTTTTTTCAAAAGGTTCTGTCACAGGACACCACCGGAACACGGCCTCACTATGTTTTCCGTCTTGCGCTGTTAATTCCCGACGTGTATATTTTTCTCGCTATAAAAGGGTGTTGGATTCATTCTCAATGCCGGACAGTGGAAACAGACAAAAAATGATACCCTGAACGAAGCCGGCGTGCGCCGGCAATACCCAGAAGACCTATGCTGAAAAG
>CAYNHL010000233.1:0-3313 GCA_964397015.1 uncultured Desulfobacterales bacterium
TTTGATATGGGTTTCAGGCAGCACGTCCACCCAGGGAAAAACGGTTGAATAATGCAGGCCTTTCACTTTTTCAGCCGGCAGCCCGGTGGCTGCTTGAGCCTTTGCATTCCACTGGGTTATCCGTCCTTTTATGTCGACACCTGCCAGGATGGATGGCATGGAATCGATGATATTCTCGAGATACTGCCGGGTCCTGTGGATCTCTTTTTCACTTGCCAGCAGGGCCTGGTTCTGTTCTTCGAGTGCATGGCAGGACTGGGTCAGCTCAGTGGACATCTGGTTGAAGGCGGCTGCAAGGTCACCTATTTCATCGTTTTTACGGATTGAAACCTGTTCACTGGTGCCCTGGGTGCGAATCCGTTCCATGGCATCCCTCAAGTCCGTGACCGGATTTATCAGGGTTCTGGAAAGGATCAGGTTTGAAAGAAGGGTCAACACGATAAAGACAGTTGACAACAGCCCTGCGAACAATAGAAACGATCGTTTCAGCTCGGTTTTTATCTGTTCGAGGGAATAAAAGATCCGGATGAATCCAATGGGCTCTCCGATGATTATTATCTGTCTCAAGTAGTCAATGGCGTTTTTTCCATTGATTTCAACGTTTGTGATCCGGCTGTGTGCCCGGTCCTGCGGCACGGACGTTGCCGGTGTACCCGGCTCGTGATAATTCAAGCCTCTGGCGGCTATCCTGGCGCCTTGAGCGTTGAAGACATGGATGCCAAGCACACCGTTCACCTCCATCATGTCATCGAGCCGGATATTTATGGATCGTATCGATTCATCGAATATTTCGTTGGCCAACGCTTCCAGATCCCTTTCAATCATGGTTTCCAAAACCAGGATCACGTTTTGTCTTGTGGTCTGGATGCGCTGTTTTTGAAATGGCAGTTCGATAGCCACAAAAAGGATGGCGATGAGTACAAATGCGGCCAGGATGGCCATGTTCATCTTGGTCTTCAAAGTCATTTTCATGGCAGGATAACTTTGTGAAAATGCGCCGTATTGCCTGTGTATTTCAGGATGACGACCTGTTTCAGCGGGTCGCCGTTTTCATCCAGGCGGATTTTTCCCGTGACACCGGTAAAGGTCCGGTCTGCATGCAATGCCGCTTTTATATCTTTACCTTCAAGCGTTGCTGCATGGTTTACGCCATGGACCAGCAACATGACGGCTTCATAGGCCGCGGCAATATCCACCCGTGTGATCCTGCCGTATACGGTCTCAAAAGCAGCGGCAAACCGCCGGCTGTCCTGACCTGGAAGATCAGGATGCCAGAAGGCACTTCTAAAAGATCCGTTGATGGCATTGCCTGAGAATTCATGAATGGGACGTGTACCCCAGCCATCTCCGCCCAGGATCCGGCATGACATGCCCTGTTGCCTGATCTCTTTAATGATTAGTCCTGAATCCTTGCTGTACCCGGGAATGAAAACCAGATCAAAATCATGTTGTTTCAATCCAGTCACAAGGTGTGAAAAATCCGTGACATCTTCCAGGTAGTCTTTTTCAGCCTGAATCGTGCCCCCCTGGTGAACAAAGTGGTCAATGAAGCTTGCTGCAAGGCCTTTGCTGTATTTATCTTTTGTATTGGTCAAAACCACGGCCCGCATGGAGGAAAGCTCCCTGATGGCAAAACGGGCAAGAATCTTACCCTGGAAAAAGTCCGTGAAACAGGTCCTGAAAATATAATCCTTATCTTTTGTAATCAAAGGATGTGTTGCAGTAGGGGTTATCATGACAATTTCTGCTTCCTGGAGCAAAGAGGCTGCCGCCAGGGCGTTTGAGCTTCTCATCGGGCCTATTACACCGGATACATTGCTGTCGATGGCATTTCGGGCCGCCCGCCTTGATCCGATAACACTTCCGCCGTTGTCAAAATAGATCAGGTTTAAGGATATGTCACCAGGATCGCCCTGGTCTTTGATATCAGAAACCGCCAGTTCAATGGCCTGCCGGACTGATTGCTGTTCATCCCTGCTGCTGCCGGTCAAATCCGAAATAATGCCGATGTTCAGGGTATCGGCCAGGGCGGAGGATTGTATTGAAAACAGGAAAATAGCACCGAGCAGCACCCATATGCATTGTCTGTTAGTCATGTCATGGTCTGATTGTTTTATGGTAAATGGAATCATTATTGTCAAATTTTAAAATAACGGCATGTTTGTCTATTGGGTTTCCGTTTGAATCAAAGGTAATGGGACCTGTGACACCGGGATGCTTTACCGTCCCGGCCAGCTGGTTTCTAATGGCCTTTGTGGAAAATGATCCGGCTCTTTGAACTGCTGCCGCGAAAATCATCATTGCGTCATAAGTCAATGCCATGACAGGTTCGTTGGTGATGCTCCCGAACCTGGCTGAAAAATCTTTGACAAACGCCAGGCTTTCCGGCAGCGGCGATTCAATGTGCCACTGGGTGCAGTAATAATTGCCATGTATATAATCCCCGCCATAGGTGTACATCTGGTTTACCCAGCCATCTCCTCCCAAAAAAACCAGAGAAAGGCCCATCAGCCTGGCTTGTTTGATGATATAGGCCGATTCCCGGTAATACCCGGGTACAAAGGCTACATCGGCATTCAGGCGGTCAATTTCCCTGATCTGGGCGGAAAAATCAATGGTGTTCTTCTGGTATTCACCTTCCCACAGCACCTTGCCGCCTTTTTTGGTAAACTGGTCTGTAAATACATCGGCCAGCCCGATACTGTACCTGCTGGTGGTATCGGTCATGACGACCGCTGTCTTGGCCTCAAGATACTGCCTTGCAAATGCAGCCATTGCCAGGCCCTGGAAGTCGTCGTTGAAACAGACCCGGAAAATGTAGTCTTTATCACGGGTGAGGTCCGGGAGGGTTGATATCGGTGATATCATGGGAATCCGGTTGTTTTGAAGCACGGGGGCCATGGCAATGGAGTGGGAGCTGTAAACGGCGCCTATGACCCCGATGACTCCATCTTCAATCGCTTGCTGTGCAGCGGCCCTGGCCCCGATAGGGGTGCTTTTGTTGTCATATTCAACAAGCTCGACAGGCCGGCCCTGAAGGCCGCCTTCCCGGTTGAGCCGCTCTGCTGAAAACCGGGCTGCCTTGAATGCGGCTTCACACACAGGGGCGGCATTGCCGGTTTTGGCAAAGATAACACCGATTCTGGCAGTTTCGGCTGCATGGCAGGATGAGGTTAGTATGAACACAGCCAGAATTAATTGTGCCAAAGCCTGGAGCCAGGTTTTTTTCATTCTGATAATAATCCTTTTTTTATTAACTCAACTTTCGGGCTTCAACGATGATGCCCGGGGTCAGGCTTGTTTTATTGTGTTT
>CAYNHL010000234.1:0-3306 GCA_964397015.1 uncultured Desulfobacterales bacterium
TCCCGTACTGCTTTTTAGTTTCAATCCACACTCCCGCAGGGGGAGTGACAGCTATTGTCATAAATAGCTAAAATATCAATAAAATAAATTGTCAAAGAGCGAATCCAATGTGAAATCCAGTTTTTATCCGTAATAAAACCTATCAATAAATCAAAAAGTAAAAAAATCAACTTGTTATAATTATGCGAACCGCCTATCCAGTTTTCCTTAACTATTCAAGAATATCAATACAAAATCAATTTGTTTAAAAAAACAGCTGCCGCTTCGCATTTTTTTAAATCGTCAAGAGGCCTTCAATGTCAATAGCCGGCTTTGCGCCAATATGTTCAATCCGTCTTCGCCAGTTTGATCCAAGAAAATAAAACCTCAGACTATCTGTTTCCGGATTGATTTCATCAATTAATTTTTGCCGCAAGGCAGTCCATTGCGCTGGATCAATAATGCATTCAAACACGGAATATTGAACTCGCTGGCCATAATTTTGACAAGCTTTGGCAACTCGTCGCAGTCGTTTTTGGCCATTTTTTTCAATTGCCACATCATAACTGATCAGAACCAGCAAAATCCCTCCTGTTTTATTTCCAGATAAAAGGGGGATAGCCATCAATATCCCCCCGGATAAATCTTGCTAAAAGCAACGCCTGAATAAAAAACAGGTTACCGATTTCAACTTTTTCATTCAAGAATGGATGAAAAAGCTCTTCCTGTTTTCTTTTCTGATAGATTTCAAGTATTTTCCGCCGGGTTGCATCGTCCATATAAACAGCACCTGATTCTTTGGTCAGAAATCCATCAGGATGAATCTGATTCCGGTTGATCATTGAAAGAACCAGTCTGTCAGCAAAAAAAGGTCTGAATTCTTCCATTATATCAAGTGCCAGTCCCGGCCGCCCTGGTCGGTCTCGGTGCAAAAATCCCACAGCCGGATCAAGTCCCGCTGTTTCAAGAGCAGACCGCACATCATGAACCAGCAATGTGTAAACAAAAGACAAAAGACAATTAATCCTGTCAGTAGGTGGCCGCCTGTTTCTTCCTGTAAAAGCGAACTTTGTTTTATGCATAAAAATTAATTCATTGAACACACTGAAGTATTGATGGGCTGCATCCCCTTCGATCCCTCGCAAACTGTCTATGTTCCGGCACGGGATCTCTTTTTGGATACAGGATAAAAGCCTGGATGAAACCTTTTTAACGGCTGTTTCATTTAATTTGTCTTTGTGATCTCTTAAGGACCTTTCAAGAACAGTACGACAGTTGGCAAATTTTCCTGTGAGAACAAAGCCTGCCATTTGCGCTGATATATTTTTGCAGTCCGCCATTCTGAATTGCTTTCTTCTCAAAAGGACATTGCCTGAAACCGGACCTTTCACCAAGGCAAGAAACCGTCCGTTTCTGGTCATAAAACTGATAGACACATCTTTTTCCGCACAAAATCCCATTAGAAAAGGGCTGCATGTTACCGCCCCAAAACAGACAATCCCTGCCAACGCATGAATCGGAATTCGCATTTGAACTTTTTGTTCAATTTTTACAGCAACTGTTTCCCCTTCCTTTGACAGGTATGCCCCCTGAGTTGTCACAAAAAGGGTGTTGAGATGCTTTTTCATTTAATCCTGCTTTTTGGCATTAATCTGCCTGAACGATTTTTATCAGCCATGATGAGACCTTTCGTTTTTTCCCAATAGTTTTGGGCATACATACAGTAAAAAAAGAGCAGGCATCACACTTTTTTTCATACCGTGGCTTAGGGGTTATACCTGAAGCCATCATTTCATGAAATGCGTCAGATGTTTTCCGGGTGATTTCCCGGAGCGTTTCATCAAAAACAACATCCAGGCGGCGCCTTGTCTTTCCATAAAATAAGGCACCCTTTTCAACAGTTGTTTCAAGCATCTCTTCAAGGCAAACGGCTTGGGCACAGAGCTGGACTTTATCAGAGTCATCTTTTTTGGGTTTTCCGCGTTTATATTCCACGGGAAAAGGCACCCATTTGTCTTTCAATGCACTGTTAAGATGAAATTCCACCACATCTGCTTTCCCGGTCAATCCCAGGGCACTCGATTTTAAGGGCAACCCATATTCTATTCGTATTTTTCCCAGGTCAGACTGGTCCCCTCTGTCTACTCTCTCATGCATCACACGCCCTTCTGCGGTAAATAAATTTTCAACCCACAATTGCTCCACATGGATCAGGGCACACTGCCTTTTGCAGAAAAGAAAATGCTGAAGTGCGGATAATGAGAAATATTCATTTTCACTGTATGCAGCCGTCATTGTTTTTCTTTATCTCTCACCTGCTGTTTCTGCCGGATATTTTCCACAATTTGAAGCGATTCTTCCCAGGCCTGTTCGCAAAAAGCAATGAATGGATCCAAGGCATTAATATCTGCCAGCAGTTGATTTCCAGCCTTTATTTGACCGGTCTTGAAATGATATTCTGCCAAAATATCTATGTACAGCCTGCGCTGTTTCTGTGGAATAATTATCGGCGGCAATCCGGATTTTATAACTGGCAGGTTGGCAATCAATCTGGCCAGGCGGCCATTCCCATCAAAGAATGGATGAATACGGACAAAAGAGGCATGAAGCTTCACATAAGACATCAATGCCTGATTCTTGGCTTCCGGGACCAGTGAGCAGTCCAAATTCCGATATAGTTCAAACCAGGATTCCATCAACACAGGAACATCTTTGGGAGAAGCAAAGTCAAACACCACCTGTTTTTCATTGACAACGCCAACTGTAGAATTCGGTTCTTTTTTCCAACCGCCTACCGGTTTGTAAATGTCGATCACCTGTTCTGTCTGGACAGCTCGGTGAAGTGCGAACAATTCATTTTCTGTCAAAGGGGTATTGTCTTTTACCAGGTCATATATCAGGTCAATGGCTCTGGCATGCCCCACCACTTCCTGATGATCTTTCAGCGGCTTACCAGAGATGGTAAGCCCTTCTCTTAATACAAAAGCGGTCTCCCCAAGAGTCAGGGTATTCCCCTCTATGGCCGTGGATGTGTGTGTCCACAGGTCCCGAAGCTGAGTCATCAGGGTTTTTTTAAGGTCATTGTCGAGATGACCGAAAAGCCATTTCATTATTACATCCTCGCTGTGAAAAAAAGGTTAAATTTTTTCAATTAATTCCACACCGCTTGGCAAATCTTTTCTTTCAATATCCACTTTATAGTCACTGAATTTTCTTGCAGGTAATGATATATTTTCCCTCTCAACTTTTATTAAATCAAAAAGTTTATGGGCAGGAGCATTTCCAAGTTCACTGTTGTGTCTAAAAATAAAGAGTTTCTGAGTCGCC
>CAYNHL010000235.1:0-3268 GCA_964397015.1 uncultured Desulfobacterales bacterium
GGAAAATCGGACTGTCGAGACTTTGCCCTGTTGGTGCCGCTACAGTCGGATCGAGCGGGCTTTATCTTTCCGGGATCGAGGCCATGAAAGCCTCGGGCATTGTGGCAGTCAGCGATGACGGCAGACCGGTTGCCTCTTCATTGATAATGCGCCGGGTCATGGAGGCCTGTCTCGAGGCTGACCTGCCTTTTTTTTCTCATGCAGAGGATCTGGATCTCGTTGACAACGGGTGCATAAATGAGGGACCTGCTGCTGAAAATCTCGGGCTCAAAGGCATCCCATGCGCCTCGGAAACTGTCATGGTCCTTCGCGACATTGTCCTTGCAGGCCTTACAGGCGCAAGGCTTCATATCTGCCATGTAAGCTGCGCTCAATCCGTGGAAGCTGTCCGCTGGGGGAAAAAACAGGGCATTATGGTCACCTGTGAAACAGCCCCCCATTATTTGACTTTTACCGACCGGGACGCGCAAAACAAAAATACCAATTTCAAGATGAACCCGCCTTTGAGGAGTGAAAGCGATCAAAAAGCCCTTATAGAGGGCCTTGCAGACGGCACCATAGATGTCATTGCAACAGATCATGCCCCACACAGTATCGAGGAAAAGAGACATTCCTTTCAAAAGGCACCTTTTGGCGTCACAGGCCTTGAAACCTCGCTTCCTGTATGTTTGAAGCTTGTACAAAACAATGTTCTTGACTTGAATGACCTGGTGCTGAAAATGAGCCGAAATCCAGCCCGTATCATAGGCCTTGACAATACAATCAGGCCCGGTAAAATGGCGGATATAACCATAATCGATCCGGATACCGAGTACACCATCGATCCGGACCGGTTCTTTTCAAAGGGAAAAAATACACCGTTTGCCGGCATGAAGGTCAAAGGCTGCGCATGGATGACCATGGCAGGAGGACGTATCATATTCAGCCGGCAGCAAGATTAGGGATCACCTGGAAAACTATGACAAAAAAGCCACAAATACTTGTAGTTGATGATGAGCAGAGCATGCGGGATTTTCTGGAAGTAATGCTGTCCAGGTACAACTGGACAGTGTCCCTTGCAGCCAGCGGCAAACAGGCCGCGACCCTGATCAAAAAGAAAAATTTTGACCTGGTCCTGACCGATATCCGCCTCGGGGATATCACGGGCCTGGACGTGCTCAGGGCAGCCAAAAAGAAAAATTCTGGAACCGTGGTCATCATGATTTCAGCCTATTCCACAACTGAAATTGCAGTGGAAGCGATGAATGAAGGGGCCTATGATTTCGTTCCAAAGCCTTTTGACAACAAGGAGCTGCTGCAGGCTATCCAGAAGGCGCTCGAGCTGAGAACCATAGAGCAGGAACAGAAGCAGTTCTGCGATGAACTCCAGGATCACCTGCATTACAACAGGATTCTTGGATCCAGTCCCGGCATGCAGCTGATATACCAGAAAATTTCCCAGATAGCCCAAACAAGGACCAATGTTCTTATTACCGGTGAAAGCGGGACCGGAAAGGAATTGATCGCAAGGGCAATCCATGAAAATTCAGACCGCAGTGATCAGCCTTTTGTGGTGGTCAACTGTGGAGGCATACCTGACACCCTCATGGAAAGTGAATTTTTCGGCCATGTAAAAGGATCGTTTACCGGGGCTATCCACGACAAAAAGGGTCTGTTCGAAGCAGCCCACAACGGCACCATTTTCCTGGATGAAATCGGAGAACTAACGCCCCTGCTGCAGGTAAAGCTGCTGCGTGCGGTCCAGGAAACATCGTTTACACCCGTTGGCTCCACCCAGGAAATCAAGGTTGATGTGCGCATAATTTCAGCTACCAACAAAAACCTTGAACAGGAAGTAATAGATGGTAATTTCAGAGAAGATCTTTTTTTCAGGCTGAACGTCATTCCCATAAAGGTGCCGCCCTTAAAGGACCGCAAGGGGGATATCGAGATACTGGCCCGCCATTTTGCCGAAAAATTTTCAGCACGGCAGGGCAAAAAAAATGTCAAGCTGTCATCTTACGCAATAGATTTTCTTTCCAACTACAGCTTTCCGGGAAATGTCAGGGAGCTTGAGAACCTGATCGAACGATCAGTTGCAATGTCCAGCACCAACATCATCCTGCCGGAAAGCCTTACCATTTCCATGCACAAAAAAAGGCGCTGGATAGAAGGCATTCCGGGAAAAAGGTTCGATCTAGACCAGGTAGAGCAGGGCGTTGATCTCGATGATATCCTCAACACCATCGAAGGTGCCTACCTGAAAAGAGCCATGGAGTCGGCCGGCGGCAACAAGAGCAAGGCCGCCGACCTGCTTGGTTTGAGCCTGCGCTCCCTTCGCTACCGCCTTGACAAAACCGGTTATTCGGCTGACTGATCCTGTGGCTCGCCCGGCTGTTCAGCAGTTTTTGTGCTGCCGGTATCATCAGCTACCGACTGGTTATAGGCGTTTACCTTCTCGATAAATTCAGCCTGTTTTTTCTGGTATGCCTTTATTTTGATACTTTAATCAGTTGTTAAATTATTTAACAGCATACTATTAAATAATTTAATGGTATGCTGTTAAATATTGACTCTCTTTTATGTCAGCTGGAAATAATCATTATGTATTTATTTTAAAAATAATTATCATGTTCCAAGATTTGAACCAGTTAACAAATAAATGCTGGTATATTTTCTGAATTACCGGATGATGGCATTAATTTTGCTTTATTAAACACAAAACGAGATATTTTATAGAAAAGGCTTTATGACCATGACCCAGTTTTTTATATTTTCTCCGTCTTTATACAACCGGTCCCGGGGATTTACTTTGATTGAGTTGATGATTGTCATTGGAATTATTTCTATCATAAGCAGTATCAGCCTACCTGCACTCCTGAATTCTGAACACAAAGCGAGAAAAGCGGCACGGGGACTGATGGGTGATATACAGAAAGCAAGAACATTGGCTGTCAAACAAAATAAAGAATTTGCCATTGTATTTCAGCCTGCTTCAAACGATTACCTGATTTGTTCTGACAGTGGGGCAGACAATGACTGGTCAGTAACTGCAGATAATACCATCAGTAAAACAGTCTCTCTTACCACTTATGCCACAGGCGTTCAATATGGACATGGTTCGGCTACGGTTCCGGTGGGTGCAGATTTCGGAGATGAAGTGACCTATGACCCGCCTGATAATGTTCTGACATTAAGCCCCAGGGGAATCACAACTCCCGGATACGTTTATCTTGCATATAATGATGCCGCCTATGCGGTGGGGACATCAAGCACTGGAAACATTCAT
>CAYNHL010000236.1:0-3255 GCA_964397015.1 uncultured Desulfobacterales bacterium
GCCAGGCCGTCAGGTGAAGGCTGGACGGCGTATTCAATGCTGATTCCCCACTGGGTGCCGTCTGACAGTACAGCCCTGTATGTTTCAAGGTCCCTGGGAGTGGTGATTATCAGTATATGACGGATACCGGCCAGCATGAGGGTGGACAGGGGATAGTAGATCATGGGTTTGTCATATACCGGCATCAGCTGTTTGCTCACGGAGTACGTCAGCGGGTAAAGGCGGGTGCCGGACCCGCCGGCAAGTATTATGCCCTTTCTCATGGTTTTTAAATATATCCTTTCCTGCTTATGAACAGCATGACTTCCCGGGCCGCCTCTTCCGGGGTCAGGTTCGAGGTGTCGATCCTGAGTTCCGGGTTCAACGGCACTTCATAGGGATCGTCCACCCCGGTGAAGCCCTTCAAAAGACCGGCCCTTGCCTTGGCATACATGCCTTTCCTGTCCCGTTTTTCACATTCGGCAATGGGGGTGGAGACATGAACTTCGAAAAACCCGCCATAGTCCTCGATGGTCTGCCTTATTTCGGAGCGTGTTTTCTGGTAGGGAGCAATCGGGGCGCAGATGGCCACCCCCCTGTTTTTCGTGATTTCGGCAGCCACAAACCCTATGCGCTTGACATTGATATCCCGGTGTTCCCTGGAAAAGTTCAATTCGCTGGACAGATTACGCCTCACGATGTCCCCGTCGAGCAGGGTGACCGGCCGGGTTCCGGTTTCAAGGAACCTGGAATACAGAATCTTGGCTATGGTGGATTTGCCTGCACCTGAAAGACCTGTTAGAAAAATGGTGAAACCCTGTTTGATCGGTGGGGGATAGGATTTCTGGAGTTCATGGATCACTTCGGGAAAACTGGCCCATTCCGGCACTTTTTTGCCCGACCTGATCCTTTTTTGGATATCGGTTCCTGAAAAGGAAATGAAGTCCGCTTTTTTAGGCACTTCCGAGGCCAGCTTGAATTCATCTTCAAAAGGCAGGTAGACCATCTCTTCAAAAGATATCACCGTGATGCCCAGTTCCTTTTGTGCTTCCAGGGAAAGTTCGACTGCCTCGTCATACCTGTAGAAGGGGTTGCCGTTTTCCTGGTTGCCCGGAGAGGCATGGTCATGGCCGATGACAAAATGCGTGCACCCGTAATTTTTTCCCATGATCAGGTGCAGCACGGCTTCCCTGGGACCTGCCAGGCGCATGGCAAAGGGCAGCAGGTTCAGTACGTGAGAGTCGGGGGGATAGTGCCGGGCTATTTTCTGGTAGCAGCGCATCCGGGTATAGTGGTCGAAATCGCCGGGCCTTGTCACCCCGGCCACCGGCAGCAGCAAAAGGTTTGCCCTGGCCTTGGCCATGGCCTTGAGCGTCATCTCGAACTGGGGGCGGTGAATGGGCTGGCGGGTATGAAATCCCACGATGCGTTTCCATCCCAGCCTCTCAAAGGTCTGCCGCACCTCGAAAGGGGTTTGCCTGATCTGCCGGAAATCGGGATGAATGGGCCTGTTGACTGCCTGGATCTCTCCACCGATATAGAATTTTCCCGACCGGTTGAACAGGTAGCTCACCCCGGGGTGGGCGGGGTCTTTTGTGTTGAATACCGCCATCGCTTCCATGTCCGGATCCACCGGCCAGATATCTTCGATATTCATGACCCCGAGCAGAAATCCTTCAGGGTCCCTCAAAGCGACGGACTGGCCGATTTCCAGGCTGGCCGCCTGGGTGCCGGTAATGTCCAGGCAGATGGGAATGGGCCACAGGGTTCCTGATTCAAGGCGCATGCGGTCCAGGACACAGGCATAATCGATCTGGGTCATGAAACCGGTCAGCGGGGAGTAGGCACCGGTAGCCAGCAGTTCAAAATCGCATATCTGCCGGCTGTTCAGTATGATATCCGGCATGGTGGGTGTCAGCTCCTTGAGCAGCGCCGCCCGGTCATCATCCACCATCAGGTTGACCAGGGGCGTGTCGCCGGAGTCTTTCCGGCCGGATTGAGTCTGTTGTGTCCGGTGCATGGGCCAGGCCTCGTGCTAAGAGTTGGAAGAGCCGGCAGCCGAATCGTACGCCTGGCTGAGCCGCTGTTCAAGATACGCAACAGTATCGGAATCGTATTCATACAGGTCAAAGCAGTATCCGTCTTCACCAAGAAGGCCTTCTGGAACCAGGTCGCCTTCCTGTTGCGGATCGGTGATCATATCTCCGTAAAAACAGACGGACAGCCACCGGTCGTCGGGGTCGTCGTCAATGACATCCACCATGGCGAAGAGTTTTCTTTCCTCCTGGTCCCGGTGGCGGGGCCGCAGTGAATAGCTGATTCCGGGCCGGGCCACGAAATCGAGAGTTATATGTTCCATGGTATCGAGGTGGTTGGCAATCTGTACAAATGCCCTTTTTGTGCCTGACTCTGTTTCCTTCCAGTCGTCGATGAATCCGGCAAGTTCTGAATCTGTCATGGTTTTTCCTTCATGTGTTTGAGCAGGTGGCCTGTTTCCGGGAAAATCAGCTGGTTACAGGCAAGGCGGCAGGCTTTTTCACTGCCGGGAATGCAGAATACCAGGGTGGAGCCGATGATACCTGCCGTGGCCCTGGAAAGGATGGCGGCTGAATCGATTTCTTCGAAACTCAGCTTTGCGAACAAAACGCCAAAGGCCGTGAGTTCTTTCGTGAAAAGGGGCCGCACCGCCTCGATGGTGACATCCCGGGGGCTGATGCCGGTCCCGCCGGACATGATGATGATGTCCGGGCATATTTTTTCGGTCACGTGCCTGACCATCTGCACAATGGCATCCACATCATCGGTCACGGTGTGGTGCACCATGACCTCATGACCTTCTTTACGTGCCTGCTTCTTGATCCAGGCCCCGCTTTTGTCGTCACCGATTCCCCTCGTGGTCGACACGGATATAATGGCCAGCCTGCCGGTTTTCAACGCGTCTTTTTTGTGGAGCAGTGTACTCATCATAATATCCTTGTAACAGGTGATTCGCCCTTGTATATCAATCGTTTTTGGATTAGTACCATCTTTTTTTTAAAGGAGCAACACCTTCAGGGCAATCGCATTTAAAAATACCGGGGTATTATATTTTGCAAAACTGCTTGCTCGCCAGGCCCGTAATGGTTTTTGTTCGGCACAAAATAGTTGACTTTTTATGCATAAATTGTTAATTTTATGCATAAAAGGAGAGCGATTATGAGAACAACACTCGATATACCTGATAATTTGATGAACGAAGCCATGAAAGCAACTAACATCAAAACAAAAACAAATGTC
>CAYNHL010000237.1:0-3195 GCA_964397015.1 uncultured Desulfobacterales bacterium
GCCCTGACCATGACACAGGAAGATGTGGTTGATATCATGAAAAAATCCGGCCTGCGCGGCCGTGGCGGAGGGGGCTTTCCGGCCGGCCGGAAATGGGAAGCAGGTCTCCAGGCCAAGGGCACACCGAAATACGTAGTCTGCAATGCCGATGAAGGAGATCCCGGGGCATTCATGGACCGGGCGGTCATTGAAGGAGACCCGCATTCTGTTCTGGAAGGCATGATCATAGCAGGATATACGATTGGCGCACAGACCGGGTATATCTATGTCAGGGCTGAATATCCCCTGGCTATCAGACGTCTGGAAAAGGCCATTGCCCAGGCTCATGAAAAAGGGTTTCTGGGGAACAATATCATGGGCACGGATTTCTGTTTTGAGATAAAGATATTTCCCGGAGCCGGTGCCTTTGTCTGCGGCGAGTCAACCGCACTGACACTTTCCATCGAAGGCAAACGGGGGATGCCCCGTGTAGCTCCAAGACCCCGGACAACGGAAATCGGCCTTTATGACAAGCCCACCCTTTTGAACAATGTAAAAACATTTTCCTCCGCTCCGATGATTATAACCCGGGGTGCGGAATGGTTTGCCTCCGTTGGGACGGAAAAAAGCACCGGTACGGCCATTTTCGCATTGACCGGAAAAGTGAACAACTGCGGCCTGATAGAGGTTCCCATGGGCATCACGCTCAGGGAAATAATCTATGATATCGGCGGCGGAATTTCCGACGGCGGTAAATTTAAAGCAGTCCAGACAGGCGGTCCTTCCGGAGGATGTCTGCCGGAATCCCTGCTGGACACCCCCATTGACTATGATTCACTGGATGAAGCCGGTTCCATCATGGGCTCAGGCGGCATGGTGGTCATGGACGAAAAAACCTGCATGGTCGATGTGGCCAGGTATTTTCTCGATTTTACCGAAATAGAATCCTGCGGACAGTGTGTTCCGTGCCGGCTAGGCACCAAACAGCTTCTGGAAATTTTAAAGGATATCTGCAAAGGCAAGGGCAGAAAAGAGGATATGGAACTGCTTTACGAACTGAGCCATTCGGTTCATGGCGGTTCCGTCTGCGGGCTCGGCCAGACGGCAGCCAACCCTGTCCTGACAACCCTGCGGTATTTCAGGGATGAATACGAAGCCCATATTTTTGAAAAGCGCTGCCCGGCAAAAGTATGCAAGTCATTGATCTCTTTCGTTATAATAGAGGACAAGTGCAAGGGATGCACCATTTGCGCCAAATCCTGCCCGGTCAACGCCATTTCCGGTGAGAAAAAACAACCCCACGTCATTGACCAGTCCCTTTGTGTCCAGTGCGGGGTCTGCCAGGAAAAATGCCCGACCAAGTTCAGTGCCGTAGAATGTGTTTCACCAAAAGTAAAGACGGAGGTATCCCAAAATGAATAACGTCACCATTACCATAGACGGGCTTGCCATCACTGCTGAAGAAGGGATGACCGTCCTGCAGGCGGCCCTTGCCAACGGCCTGTATATTCCCAACCTGTGCAATCACCCGGATTTGAAACCAGCCGGCCTCTGCCGTGTCTGTGTGGTGAAGGTGGATGACTGGAAAGTCGCCATTTCCTGCAAACTGCCGGTTAAAGACGGCATGGTCATCAGCACGGAGGACCCGGAAGTCCGGCAGATCAGGAAAAATTCGGTCGAACTGCTGATTGCCGACCATCCAATGACCTGCCTGACCTGTGAAAAAAACAATCACTGTGAACTCCAGCGCGTAGCCCACTACGTGGGAATCACCCCGGAAGGGATGAAACGCTACCGCAGATCCTCACGCAACATTCCCATAGACACGTCCAACCCCTTTTTCAATATTGACCGAAACAAGTGCATCATGTGCGGTATCTGTATCCGCACCTGTGACGAGCTGCAGAACATAAATGCAATCGATTACGTACAAAGGGGAGTGGCCAGCATAGTTGCTACCCTGGGAAACAAACCCATTGCGGAATCCAGATGTGAGTCCTGCGGGGAATGCGTTATACGGTGCCCGGTCGGGGCCCTGGAATTTAAAACTACGCAGGTACCCATGCGTGAGATCAAGAGCATCTGCACCTATTGTGGTGTAGGATGCGGCATCATGCTAGGGGTCAGAGGCGACAAAATCGTATCGGTAAAAGGTGACCGGGACAACCCGGTAAACAAGGGCAGCCTTTGTGTCAAGGGCCGGTACGGCTATGATTTCACCAACCACCCGGACCGGTTGAAAACGCCCTGGATCAAAAAACAGGGAGAACTGGTTGAAGCGTCATGGGACGAAGCACTGGACCTTATTGCCAAAAATTTTTCCGAAAGCAAAGGGGACAGTTTTGCCACCCTGGCATCAGCCCGCATGACCAATGAAGACAACTACGTGCTTCAGAAATTCACCCGTGCAGTGATGGAGACCAATACCATTGATCACTGCGCCAGACTGTGACATTCCCCCACTGTGGCCGGTCTGGCCACCACTCTGGGAAGCGGCGCAATGACCAATTCCATCGATGAAATAAGCAAAGCCGGGACAATCCTGGCTATCGGCACAAACACAACACAGGCACATCCTGTCATTGCCCTGCAGGTCAAAAAAGCTGCCCGTAACGGGACAAACCTGATCGTTGCCAATCCAAAAGAGATTGACCTTTGCCGTCACGCCACGCTGTTTCTCCAGCACCGGCCGGGAACCGACGTAGCCCTGCTCATGGGCATGATCCGTGTCATCATGGATGAGAACCTGGCAGACATGGATTTTATAAAGGCCAACTGTGAAGACTTTGAGGCATTTTCAAAATCGCTTGCCGATTTTGACCTTGACCTGGTGGAAAAAATCACTACGGTTCCAAAGGACCTGATTGAACGGGCGGCCAGGCTGTATGCCCAGAACGGCCCTTCCAGCATCCTTTACTGCATGGGCATAACACAGCACAGCCATGGCACGGACAATGTCTTTGCCATCAGCAACCTGGCCCTGGTTACCGGCAATATCGGCAAACCCTCAACCGGGGTAAACCCCCTGCGGGGACAGAACAATGTCCAGGGGGCCTGTGACATGGGATCTTTGCCCAATGTTTATACTGGATACCAGAAAGTGGATGATCCCAAAGCCAGGTCAAAATTTGAAACCGCCTGGAAGACAACCCTGCCTGAGGCTCCGGGGATAACGCATACCGAAATTTTTGACAAAATCCTCGACGGCTCTATCAG
>CAYNHL010000238.1:0-3182 GCA_964397015.1 uncultured Desulfobacterales bacterium
CCCGCGACTTCGACCTTGGCAAGGTCGCACTCTACCACTGAGTTATTCCCGCTCATTCAAAGAACCCCAATTTTATACCGGTTCAGCCTGAATTTGTCAACATCAAATTTCAAGTTAATAACAGTTTCCTGGCCTTGATAAAATAATCCGTTCCGGACCAGATGGTGAAAATAAGGGCACCGTACATGAAAAACCAGCCGATGGAGGCAAATTGAATTCCAAAATAGGCATAATGCATGGTCAAGGGTATGATCGCAGCAATCTGGAAGCCTGTTTTGTATTTTCCAAGCCAGGATGCGGCAACGTCCCTGCCGTGTTCAGCCAGCACACAGCGAAGCCCTGTTACGGCAATTTCCCTGCCGATGATGATACAGGCTATCCAGGCCGGCATGAATCTCAGCTCCACCAGCATGATCAATGTGGCGGCAACGAGCAGTTTGTCGGCCAGGGGATCCAGGATCTTGCCGAGATTGGATTCAAGGTTGTACTTGCGTGCAAGGTATCCGTCAAGATAATCCGTGATAGATGCCGCTGAGAACAAAACAGCCGCCAGAAATGTCGTTATCCTGGTTTCATACATCAACAGCACAACTATCACCGGGATGATGATAATCCTGGAAAGTGTCATGAAATTTGGTGTAAACACAAATTTCTTTATTTTTTCCAAACTGGTCATGGGCTCAGGCCGTCCCTGTTTTTTTGTTCCAGTCCGCCATAAAGGCCTCGATACCCTTGTCTGTCATGTGATGGGATGCAAGTTTGTTCAACACCTTGAAAGGAATGGTGGCAATGTGTGCCCCGGCCAGGGCCGAATTCAATACATGCAGCGGATTGCGCACGCTTGCAACGATAATTTCCGTTAAAAACCCGTAATTGTCATAAATCTGGACAATGTCCTGGACCAGGTTCATACCGTCTTCCGAAAGGTCGTCAAGGCGGCCGACAAACGGAGACACGAACGAGGCGCCGGCCTTGGCTGCCATCAATGCCTGCAGGGCTGAAAACACCAGCGTGACATTTGTCTGGATCCCTTCTTCGCTCAGGGTTTTGACCGCCTTGAGTCCGGCCACGGTCATGGGGATCTTGACCGCAATATTCTCGCTTATCCCGGCAAGATCTCTTGCCTCGTCGACCATGCCCTCGTATTCAAGGCTGATGACCTCGGCACTGACCGGACCTTCCACAACCTTGCAGATCTGGGCGATAATATCCTTGAATTCGCCCTTTTCCTTTGCGATCAGGGACGGGTTGGTCGTAACCCCGTCGACCATGCCCATATCATTTGCCTGGACAATTTCAGCCATATTGGCGGTATCGATAAAAAATTTCATTTTATGCCTCCTGATTATACCTTCTGATTTAACAGGATCACCACCTGGTGATCGGTACGTTTTATTTTGTCCAGCAGTTTGCCGGTCGTAAGTTTCAATAATGGATGCCTTATACCAGGTCCTATATCATAAAGCGGCTGTAATACAAAGCACCTTTCATGCATTTTTGGATGTGGGATGGTCACAAGCGGATGATCGAATACCAGGTCATCATAATAAACGATGTCAAGATCGATAATCCTCGGGCCGTAACGGAACTCTTTGCCTTTTTTGTCCATTGTTTTTTCAGTTTCCTGTAAAAACTCAAGCAGCGGCACAGGGTCGAGATTTGTGGTAATTTTTACTGCCGCGTTTACGAACCAGTCCTGGTCTTTGTATTCCAGTGGATCTGTCCTGTAGAACGAGGATACGGCTGCAACATCCGTGTGGGATTCTGCTGAAAGATACTGGATAGCCTTTTCAAGGTTATGTCTTTTGTCCCCTTTGTTGGAACCGATACTGATGAATGCGGTATGGTCCTTATCCATCAGAACATATCCACCTGGACGGTTTTTGAAAACTCTCCTTTAAAGCCCGATTCAAGAACTGCCTGGAGCTTGAAATAGTTACGCCGCTCCTTTTTTATCCGCATGGAAAAACTGCGTGCGCTTCCCGGAGCCGTGCCAATCTTTTCAAATAAAAGGGGACATCCCGGACACCCTTCAATGTCGCGGGTTGCCGCGAAAATATCGAAACCGGCAAGTTTTTCTGTAGAATCGAGGCTTGACAGGTCAAACTTCCAGCTCAAAACCGCAGTGTCATCAACAATTTCATACCCCACGTCACCAGGGGCGGAAACAATCCTGTCCTCCGTGCCCGGAACCACCGGCGGCCCTTTTTTTCCGCATGCCGTGACCCCCAAAAAAATAACCAGTATCGCACATATGAAAATACCAGCCCGTCTATATTGGTTCATGGGATATCCAGCTCCTTTTTTGCAGCTGCAACGGCATTTTTGACATTGTCAAACCCTGTTCCACCGTAGGAAATACGCCGCGCTATCATCTGCTCGATGGATAAAAAATCATAGATATCATCTTCTATCAGCTCACTGAAGGTCCTGAATGTCTCGATCGAAAGGTCATGGAGCTCGCATCCATGGTTAAGGGCATAGGCCACGGCCCTGCCCGCCACTGCATGGGCATGCCTGAAGGGTATACCGCGGGTTGCAAGATAATCTGCAAGATCGGTGGCGTTCAGGAACCCCTGCAGGCAGGCCTTAAGCATCCTGTCCTCATGGATTTTGATGTTCGGCAGCATCCGGGTATATACATCTATACATATTTCAAGGGTATCCACGGTATCGAACAATGGCGCCTTGTCTTCCTGCATGTCCTTGTTGTAGGCTAATGGAAGGGATTTCATCAAGGTGATTATGGACATGAGATTGCCTACCACCCTGCCGGTCTTGCCGCGGACCAGCTCTGCCACGTCCGGATTTTTTTTCTGGGGCATGATGGAGGAACCCGTTGTAAAGGCATCGGATATGGTGATAAAACCGAACTCGGATGATGACCACAGGATCAGTTCTTCAGACAGCCGGGAAAGATGAATCATGCAGATGGAGGCATGGGAAATGAACTCCATGATAAAATCCCTGTCTGATACCGCATCTATGCTGTTTTCCGAAATTTTTGAAAAAGACAGCAGCCTGCGGGTGAATTCCCGGTTCAAAGGATAGGTTGTGCCGGCAAGCGCAGCAGCCCCTAGAGGCATGACATCGGTTCGTTTCAATGAATCTTCGAATCTCTCGATGTCCCGCTTGAACATTTCATAATATGCCATCAGGTGATGGGAAAACAATACAGGCTG
>CAYNHL010000239.1:0-3161 GCA_964397015.1 uncultured Desulfobacterales bacterium
AGATCAGAACACAGGATGAAATAGGTGAACTGGCCAAGTGGTTCAATGCATTCGTGGCAAAACTGAACCGGATCATAGTGGATATCGGGGCCAATTCGGAAACCGTTACCGCGGCATCGGGCGAGGTCCTGTCGGTTTCTGAACAGATGGCTGAAAGTGCGGAAGATCTCTTTACAAGGTCAAATTCTGTTGCCGCCGCTTCAGAGGAGATGAGCAGCAACATGAATTCCGTTGCAGCTGCCAGCGAACAGGCGGCCGTGAATGTCGGTGCGGTGTCTGACGCGGCCGGACAGATGAAAATGACCCTGAACGAAGTCGCTGGCAATTGTGACAAGGCCCGCCAGGTTTCTGAAAACGCGGCAAACCAGGTCAAATCTGCATCAGAACGGGTCATTCAGCTCGGGGAAGCGGCCAGGGAGATATCCAAGGTGACCGAAGTGATAACCGATATTGCCGAACAGACCAACCTGCTGGCTCTCAATGCCACCATCGAAGCGGCCAGGGCAGGTGATGCCGGCAAAGGGTTCGCGGTTGTGGCATCGGAGATAAAAGGGCTGGCAACCCAGACCGCCAATGCGACACTGGATATCAGGGAGAAAATATCAGGTATTCAAAAGTCCAGCGATGATACGGTAGGGGATGTCGAAAAAATCACCAGTGTGATCTCCGATGTCACCCAGATAGTTTCCACAATCGCAACGGCCATAGAAGAACAGTCATCGTCTGCCGCGGAAGTGGCCACGAATATCGACCAGGCATCGGCAGGCATTGGCGAAGTCAACGAGAATGTAGCACAGAGTTCACAGGTTTCCTCGGAAATTGCCAGGGATATTTCAGAGGTAAGTTCAGTGGCAGAGGCAATGAATACCAAGAGCAGACAGATGAATAAAAGTGCGGGCGACCTGTCCGGGCTGTCGGCCAGGCTCAGGGACATGATCAGTATTTTCAAGGTGGACATGGAAATACAGGCCGGGGAAGAACCCGAGGGCACAGACACGGGAGATGATGATACTGACATACCGGATCTCATGCCATGGGGGCCGAAACTTGAAACCGGCATTGGCAGTGTGGATGAACAGCATCAGCAGCTGGTGAAAATGGTCAACCAGTTACACCGGGCCATGAAGATGAAACTGGGTGCCAGGGAAGCCGGCCGGATTCTAAATTCACTGGCAGAGTATACGGTAAAGCATTTTGCCCATGAAGAGACCTTGTTTGAAAAACATGACTACCCGGAAAAAGAGGCTCACAAACAGATGCACGATAACCTGGTGGAAAAGGTCAAGGCTTTCAAGGCGGACTTCGATGCCGGAAGGGCCGCTTTGTCCATGGACCTGATGGTGTTTTTGACAGACTGGCTCAAAACCCATATCCTCAAGCAGGACATGGCCTATGTCCCCTTTTTGAAAGAAAAAGGGGAACAGTGATTTTTTTGTCAGAGAAATAGATCGAATAAATAGCTGAATTGAAAATAATCGTCAAGAAAGATTGTACTATAATATTATTGACACTTTGTAAATTAAATCTTATTTTATCCTAAGTTTATTATGTGATAGAAAAAGTTTAGAATTTTCATGAAAAGAGAAGCTGAAATACTAAGATTAGATATAGTTCTGGTTGGAGATTTTAATCCAAAAATATTCAATCCTGCCTGGTTTTCTGCCCACGATCTTATCGGAGAAGTTGAAGCTGATGATGCAAACATTGAAGTTATCCATAGTGATGTATCTGTTTTTAATTTAGATTGGTTCAGATTGCAGGTAACACGGGATAGGTTTTCGATTTTTACTGAACAAGAAGCATACTTTAGAAAACTAATTGATTTTGTGATTCAAACCTTTTATCTGTTAGAGCACACTCCTGCTACTGCAATTGGAGCAAACTGGGGGGGGCATTACAAAACAGACTCAATAAACGAATGGCATGATTTCGGTCACTTTATCGCCCCACAGAGTCCATGGTTGAATGTTTTTGAAGACCCAGCAGTTTTGAAAATTGAAATGGCGGAAAAAGCACCCGAACTTTATTCTCCAAAGGGTAATATACAAATCCGAGTGACGTCATCAAGTAAAGTCAAACATGGGATATTTATAAATTTGAATGATCACTACGAGGTGGGACAGGACAATAGAAAACTTGGTTGTAAAGAAATCATTAAATTATTCGAAGAAAACAGAGATGAAAGTCAAAATAAATTTGACAATGCGGTAACTATGTTATTTGCAAATTTCGAAAGGAGAGAAAATTGACCGCTGCAGCATACAAAACAATTACCATACCTCCTTTTTCCGCAAACAAAAAGAAGCCTGACACAGAAGATGATGTGTTGACAGGCTATGATTCGTTTGAATTCTCACAAGCAAGAATTGACAGTTTTTTTAAAAATCCGTCGGTTGAAACTGAAATAGACCAAGAACAAAAAAACAGTACAAATTCAACTTTTGGAAAAGACTGCTCTAACCTCGTAAGACCTCGTTTTGATTCTTTATATCGCCAAAAAACAGCTGTTAGTTCTCAGAAATGGAAAGGCTATGTAACAAATAGAAATGATGAATATTTTTCTGCAATCATTACAGATCTTTCAAGTAAAAACCAAGATGAATATGTTGAAATTCCTTTGAAGCTTATATCCCAAGATGATTTGCATTTAGTAGAAGAAGGAGCATATTTTGACTGGCATATTGGATATGAGAAATTTTCAGGAACAACTCAAAAATATTCAAAAATATTGTTTCGAAGAATGCCAAGATGGACTATCGGTGAGTTCATCAAGGCAAAACAATTGAAAGCTGAATTTAAAAACTTCCTTTCAAACCAGCCATAATATTTTTACCTGTGGATAAACCCAAAAAAGAAGAAATTGAGATTTCCATATTTGGTCCAGGTTACGGAGAATGTATTTTAATTCACTGTGGATTTCATGAATGGATCATCATAGATTCTTGTATCAACCCAGCTACCAACAATGTAGCTGCGTTTGAATATTTTGATAAAATTGGGGTTTCGTATGATTCCGTGAGATTAATTGTTGCGACTCATTGGCATGACGATCACATACGGGGACTCTATGAAATACTGAAAAAATGTACTCTGGCTGATTTTGTTATCTCTGAAGCCTTCTGTAAAGAAGAATTTTTAGATTTGGCATCTCTGTTTCAAAA
>CAYNHL010000240.1:0-3095 GCA_964397015.1 uncultured Desulfobacterales bacterium
ACGGTTTTTGTCAGCAGGCTGCCGTGGGTTTGATCATAGGTAAAGGTTTCTTTTGATTCCAGATATTCTCCAGTGGGCTCATATTGAGTCTGGTTCTTTGAATCCAGGAAGATAAATTCTGCCCCGCTGCCCATGGAACTGGTCTCCCAGTCATACACGGTCCGGGTCAAAAGTCTTTCTTCAGGGTCTGACAATTCTGTTTTCCAGGGGAGTCCGTCCAGGAATCTATCCTGATGAAACCAGGTGGTTTCTTTTGTGGCATCCGGATTGGTCCTGGTTATGGTTGCAAAGGATCTGCGCCTGCGGTCGGCGTAATCATACAGGCCGCCGGTGTATTGATAGGCTGTAGTGACATCGTTGCCGAGCCCGTCATTGGTTTTGATTTGAGCAACCGTCTGGACCACAAAGGGCAGAAGTTGGTCGGTAAAAGGTTCATAGGTGATTTGAGTTTCTGATCCTTCAAAGGACCTGTAACTGCTGATCAGGTCACAGGCCTGCCGGTCCTGTATAAACAGGTGCCCCGGGATGCCGAAGGATGTCTTGCCGGTTCCTGCAAAATCCCCTCTGAGCAAAGGATAAAAAAAGCCGGGCGCAGGATCGAACCTCATTGTCATTTCATCGGTGGCAATACCCCGGGATACGAATTCATTGCCTTTTGAAACATAGATCACAACACCCTGGTCCGTGATCCGGGCTGCGTCAGAAAGCCCGTCCCCGTTAAAATCCCCGCTGAAGATGGGGGACATGGTATACGAGGCATACACCGAGTCATACTGAAGGGAAGGGCTTGGGATCTTTGCCTTGAACTCATCGATCACCATCTGATTGTCGGCAGGTCCCGGAACATTAAAACCGTTGCCGGTGGAAAAATAGACGACAAACCGGTCGGCCGCCACCAGCCCTATGTCACAAAGGCCGTCACCATTATAATCTCCTGTAATGACAGGGTAGTTGATAAACGGCAGGCCCTCTCCCAGTCCTGTGTACTGCAAAGAAGAGCCGTCATTGAAGGCTCTCGGTCTTGTTATAGATAATGTTTCGATTCTTTCATATCCCTGGCCGGATAAAAGGAAAAGTACGGTTTGAAACGAATCCATCCGCCCGACATCGGTAATACCGTCACCGTTAAAATCCCCTGTAAAATAGGTGCATTTTTCCGGAACGAACTCCCCTTCGTTTGACCACTCATCCCGGCGGATACGATGACTGTGCTCCGTTATGAAACTCAGTGGTGAAGAAGCGCCCCCCTCTTCTAAAAAATAAATAGTGATACCCTCGGTATTTCTTGTTCCGTTGGTGATAACCCTTGCGACATCCGTTTTTCCATCACCGTTAAAATCCCCTGTCAAAACCGGATCATAAAGGCCGGTTGCATATCCTCTTGGTGCAGGGTAAAAATCATCAAGCTCACAGTAAAGTTCGAACCCGTTTTGAGTAGAAGTATAAAAGGCCGTCCTGTCTTTTCCGATCCTGGCTATATCAGTTCTGCCGTCACCGTTCCAGTCCCCGGTCAAAAAGGGATAATAATTTGAGTCTCTCGGATAGCCTGAATACCTTTGAACCGCTGTGGAAAATGTGATCATGCCGGTGTCCCAGGAGTCAGAGACAAACTGGTTGACCGCCAGCTCAGGTAAATACTCCCACTCATCAAACCCTTGTGCGTTGGAAAGATAAAAAACAATGGTATCATCTCTGACATAGGCGATATCCTGCCTGCCGTCACCGTTCCAGTCCCCGTGAAGATAGGGATTTTCCAAAGCGTTGTCCGTGTAGGGCAAATTGTTGGTATAATGGGTAAAGTCATCGGGCGGCTGCTGATAATCTATTCTCACGGGCGGCAGGCTGGACCCGGTGACAGTATTGTCCCAACCAAATTGAAAATCCGAGCCAAAGAGGGCTATCTCCTTTAACAAAGACCGGTCTGAATTGGAGCTTGTGTCATAGGTAAGGCCATAGGCCCTGATGGGGCTGCCCTCATGACTGACGGCAATGGTCTTGAGCCGCCATTGAGTCAGAACCCTGGATTGGGGGTTATATGTCTCTATGGGATCAGGTCTTGTCTCATAATAAAAATTTACACGGTAAAAAGAGCCATCGACATAGTTGATTTCCGACAGGTATGCCCGGCCCCGGTCTATCGAATAATGATACTGAATCTGGTTGTTGTTGCTGTCTCTTATCTGCGTTAAAAACCAGCGGAACGTGTCGGATTGTTCAAAAACATCGCCATAATTACCGGGCAGGCCTATTCCGTAGCTGTCAAAAGGATCGAGATATTCGGGCTGTTCAAAGACATTACCATAAGTATAGGTCAGGCCGTTTTTAAAAGTTACAATCCATTGATTGTCATGGGTCAGCCTGATCGAGGGAAATGACTGTTCTTTTTCAGGGCGATAGGTGCCGGTTCCGTTTTCATTCACATCAACCGGCACCAGGTCTTCTCCGTTATAGACAAAATCGTTGCAGGTGTAGCAGGTCCCTTTTTTTGTGGATCTCTGGATGGAATCGATATTAAGATTCCATCCTACTCCCGCAATCCCGTTGCGGGCTGAAGAATTGTAATTTAAAGACACCTTGGGCGTAAGACCGTTTGCACCTCTTGGTACTTCAATGGGGATGCTCCTGCTGAAGATACCGCGGGTCTGGGATACATCGAGACTGACATTACCGGTTGTGATGGGCGGAAGATAGTCTTCATTCATCCCTTCCATCCTGTTGGAAGAGCTTGAGTCAGACTCGGCCTTTACTTCAGGTGCCGGCTCTTTTTTGTCCGACGGCTGAGCTTCCTGATCCGGGGTCTCCTGATCCCGGATTTCATGATTATGGAGGAGCTCCTCCTGCAATACTTCATCTACAGTGTCATCGGCAAAAGCTGCAACCGGGAGCAACAGCAAGAGTGCCGCCAGGATGCTTAGAAAATAATGAGGGATTATTGCGGTCTGTTTTTTCATTTTCAGCTCCAATGGGATATTGTCGTTTATTGCTGAATCCTTATGTATTACTGCGGGATATCATTTATGATCACTGTTTTTTTGCGGATCAGGCGCCCGAGTTGATCATACTCATAGGTGGTCTTGATTTTCGTTGGTTCAAAA
>CAYNHL010000241.1:0-3045 GCA_964397015.1 uncultured Desulfobacterales bacterium
TTACGGATTGCTCAACAAATTCCCCCCGTTTAGCTTGATCAGCACCGATCAATAAGCGTTCTTTTAATATTTCAAGTTTCATGTGCTGTACCAATTCTTCGTTTTTTTCCCAGAACCGCAAAGCATCCCGAATCACTTCACTGGCATTGTTATAAAAACCTGATGCTACTTTTTGTTTGACTTTGGCTTCAAGTTCTGGGGTGAGTGAGATATGCATACTGCCCTCCTCAATTTAAGAGACAATTTCATTTCATAATAACAATAATACAATCATTGTCAATATTTGGAATTATTCATTGTTGCATTCAAGTGTCTATTATGTTGCCAAATCATTGCTGAAAAAAACGCGTTGAATTCTTTTTACAACATGGGGGTGTTTTTCAAATCTCAAAACTTAACAATACTTGCATTATCAGGATCGATTTTTAACGTCGCACTTGATGGGACGTTACACCGCGGGCTCACTCTTTGATTCGAATGCCGGAGATGATTGCATTGCACCGTTTCTGCACATCACTGCCCCCCAGGAATGCCAGTTTAATTTTTCCTTTTACTATGTTCCCTTTGTATTTTATGTGACCGGTTCCCTGAACTACTTTCGGGCCTTCACAATGGACCTGCCAGAGGACATGGTTGCCCAGAACGTGAATTTCGTCTTTGTGCCGCAGGATGCTGCATGTGTATCCCGGAATTGTGATTTCCGGTGCGCAGTCCTCTCTGGTCAGATGCTGGGAAGTTTTCAAAAAAGAGGGCTCCTGATCCCCCGGCCATCTTATTTGAGTCGTAATTTCCCACAGACCTTCCTGCATGCCGGGTAATTTGGGACCGAAGAACACATAAAGGGACAGGCCGATGCCCACAAGAAAGAACAAGAGAAAAACGTAAATCATTATGCTTTCTATAGACATCATGCCCTCACATTCAACCCGACATTACTTATGAAATTCCTGCCTTTTGGTTCAATTCTAATCTGTGAAGTGCTCGCCGGATCTGTATGAACGATGTTGAATCTGATGTGGCAGTATATTCTTTTTTTGCCCTTTTCTAATAGTTTTTGCAATACCCGAATTCCTGATGTTTTGTTCGGCAGAATCCACAAAAAAAGCGGACCTGGAAATTCCCCTGGCTTTTGCGGCTCTGTCAATCCTGACAAGTTTATACTCAGGCACCGTGATATTTATCCTCTGTGTTTTGGGGGCGATGAATGCAAAATCAATGTCAGCAAGATACAAAAAACTATCTCTGGTATACAGATCAGAAGTTAAAAGGTCTTCCATTTGAGAGGGAGCCGGAGGGTCAGATATGTCTTCTCCCTGATAATATAATTCTACCGCTTCTTGTATATTGAGGACGGCTTCCTCCTGGGTATCTCCATAGGTAAAGCATCCCGGTATATCAGGAATGGTTACTCCGTAACCTGTGTCATTGTCCTTATGTATAATTACCGGATATTTCATTTTATTCTCTCCATTTCAATCCTGCCATTCTATAAATATTCCTGGCTGTACCAACAGGCAGATCTTTTTGGGAATGAGGAACAATTACGATCTTGCCATTTTCATGCTTGAATTTGTGATGATCACCAGATACTTTGACCAATAAAAATCCCGCTTTTTTAAGCTCTTTTATGATCTGCCTGCTGTTCATATTTATTTATACACACCATACACATTAAAATCAACTACTAATTACAAACATATGAAAAAATGTCGTTTTTCGGGGTGATACATTCCAAATGGCAAACGTGATCGGTGGTGGTTTCAAATTGGACACACCAGGGCCCGGGAAATTGTTCAACCCGCAATCATACCAAAGCTGCCGCTTTTTACCTGCCTTAGAAACCTGCACAAAAGCACCCCATCCTTAGCGTTCCCCTTTATGGGAAAAAATGATTGTGGTTTTATTAATAAATCCAGTTAGGCCGGTCTTTCATCCAGGCTTCAACGGTTTTTCGTATCCATTCCTCCATTCCCTTTTCGATGTAGAATTTTGGAAACAGAAGGCTGTCCTCAGGTGGTATATTTCCATTCTGTCTTGCATGGGAGGCCAATTCAGTACCTGGATAAATTCTCAGGCCAACGGTCACTTTGACCATTTCCAAAGCAAGAGAATCCACAAATTCGAGGCTTTTTTGAACTGTTTCGCGGGTTTCACCAGGGCCGCCAAAAAGAAGAAATCCCATCCGGCGGATACCGCATTCTTTCAGCAGGGCGGAAACATGACGTATATCCTTGGTTCGATACTGCTTGTTCATTTTTTTCAGTATGATATTCGACCCGCTTTCCAACCCAAGACTAACCTCAACACAACCGGAATCTGCCATCTTTTCAACCAGTTCTTTTTCCACTTTCCAGGGATATAGAATACCTCTCCAGGTAATATCAAGTTTAGATTGAATTATTTTGTCGCAAAGGTCTTTTGAATACCTTGATGGCAGGTTAAACGTGTTATCCACAAAAAAGAAATGGTCAAATCCAGCTGCCACATAGCCTTCATTGCCTCAATGATCTGGTTTGTGTCACGTTTACGGGTGATTCTTCCTTCAATCAATGGGGTTGAACAATAACTGCAGTCCATTGGGCACCCCCTGCGAGTTTGAAATGGAAGCCAGATGATCTCATCACCGATATCTTTCAAGGTAAAGATGTGTTTACCGGCTTGAGGATATGCGTTCTGATCAATTTCCTCGAAAGTTGCCGGAGGATTCCCGAAATTTTGCTCAGCATGGTAAAGCCCTGGAATATCTGAACCCTCTTCATTTCTTTCTATTCTGTCCAGTAGGCTGACAAAGGATTGTTCTCCCTCTCCATGGATACCCATGTCTGCATCAAGATAGGTTAATGCATGCCGTGGAAAAATGCTGTATCCGGCCCCGCCAAGAACGATTTTAGCCGCAGAGTTCTGCCTGCAGACCGAGATGATTTCTTTCACCGGGTCGAGAAGAAACCTGGGCTGATTAGAAGCTTGATCATCGATGTTTCTAACCGATATGCCAATGATATCCGGTTGGACATTATGAATTTGCTCTTCTAAAGATTTCAACGC
>CAYNHL010000242.1:0-3029 GCA_964397015.1 uncultured Desulfobacterales bacterium
CTCTATTCTGTTCGCGTCAATGGCATAGCGGCGGTCATGTCCGGCCCTGTCCGTTACGTGGGTTATAAGCGATTCGCACGGCTTTCCCAGGGCGGCAGGGCAGCCCGGGAACCGGTCTTCAAGTTCCGTTACAGCTTGAAATTTCTGATCGATGAGCCGGCATATCCTTTTGACCACATCCAGGTTGGTCTGTTCGTTGCCGGCACCAATGTTGTATGTAAGGCCCGGTGTACCTTTTTCAAGGATGCATGCAACTCCGCGGTTATGGTCGGTTACATGGAGCCAGTCCCTTATCTGGCGGCCGTCTCCGTAGACCGGGAGGGGTCTTCCGTCCAGGGCACTGGAAATGACCAGGGGTATCAGTTTTTCAGGGAACTGGAAAGGGCCGTAATTGTTGGAACAGTTGCTTGTGGTCACCTGCAGGCCGTAGGTCTCGTGATAGGCCCTTACCAGGTGATCGGATGCAGCCTTGCTGGCGGCATATGGTGAATTTGGCGCATATGGGGTCTGCTCGGAAAAAGGCGGGTCGTTTGGGCCCAGGGTGCCGTATACCTCGTCCGTGGAAATATGGTGGAAGCGGTGCGGTTTTCCGGAGCCTGAAAGCCATATTTTGCGCGATGCCTTCAGCAGGGTGTGCGTGCCGAGGATATTTGTTTCGATAAATGCGTCCGGACCTGTTATTGACCTGTCCACGTGGGATTCTGCAGCAAAATGGACAATGGTGTCGATCCGGTGTTTTTCCATCAGGTCCTCGACCAGGGCCTGGTCAAGGATATTGCCGTGGACAAAGGTGCAATCCGGACGGGTTTCGGCTGCTGCAAGGCTCTGGCGGTTGCCCGCATAGGTCAGGGCGTCAAGTATGACAATGGTATCATCCGGGTAACGGTCCTGCCAGAAATAGACAAAGTTTGCACCGATAAACCCTGCACCGCCTGTAATTAAAAGCCTTTTCACGATACAAGCTCCCGGAGCATGGCCCTGAGCTGCACGCGCCAGTGGACCGGTGTGATGCCGGTGGCACTCCAAAGGCCGGTTTTGTCCATCACACTGTAGAACGGTCGCGGGGCGGGCGTTGGATATTTGGAGGCTGGAACCGGCATGACCGGAATGGCATGATCTAAAAGTCCGAGGGCCAGCGCTTCCTCCTGTATGGCCACGGCAAAATCGTACCAGGAAGCCACTCCTGCATCCGTCCAGTGATAAATCCCGGTCAGGCCCAGGTCAAGGCCTGCCCAGACTGCATGTGCCAGTCCCCTGGCCCAGGTGGGCGTACCTACCTGTTCGTCTATCACTGTGAGCAGCTCCCTGTTTGCCATGAGATCCAGCATGGTTTTAACGAAATTTTTGCCGTGAGAGGAGTACAGCCAGGCTGTCCTGACAATGAGGGCCCGGTCGCCCATGATGTCCCTTACAGCCTTTTCTCCCTCGAGTTTGGACAATCCGTATACCGATTCCGGGGCAGGGTCGTCCAGCGGGGTGTAGGGCCGGTGATTTTTTCCGCTGAAAACAAAATCCGTCGAGATATGAACCAGGCCGGTCCCCCGTTCACGGGCCTGCCTGGCAAGTATGGCGACAGCTTCGCTGTTGATCCTGTACGCCTGTTTTACATCCTGTTCCGCCTGGTCTACCGCGGTATATGCCGCGGCGTTTATGATCATGTCGGGATCGGCCGCGTCAATACACTCTACAAGGCTTGCCTCGGAGTTGAAATCCACCTTGGGAAAATCGCATGTGGACAGCTTGACGCTGTCCGGGCAGGTGCGGCAAAGTTCATACCCCAGCTGGCCGCCGGCTCCGAGAAGAAGCATTTTCATTTGTATACCCCGGCCCGGCTGAAGGGCTTGCCGGCTTTGTCTTTCATTGATAAAACAGGTTCTTTTCCCCGGGCAAGGGGCCACTTTATATCAAGATCGGGATCATCCCATCGAATGCATTGTTCGTGTTCAGGCGCGTAGTAATCGGTGCACTTGTAGACAAATTCGGCCCAGGGACTGATCACGTAAAACCCGTGGGCAAATCCGGGCGGCACCCACAGTATTGCCCTGTTTTCTTCGGAAAGGTCTGCCCCGACCCACCTGCCGAAGGTGGGAGAAGACCGCCTGAGATCCACGGCCACATCGAAAACATGGCCGCTGACAACCCGCACGAGTTTTCCCTGGGGCTGCGGTAACTGGTAGTGCAGTCCCCGAAGGGTGCCCTGGCCGGATTTGCTGTGGTTGTCCTGGACAAAGGGCAGGTCTGCAACATGGCGCCTGAAGTCGTCGTCTCGAAAGGTTTCCATGAAAAAACCCCTGTGATCGCCGTGAATATCGGGGGTCATCACCATGACATCCGGTATGGCCAAAGCGAGATATTTCATGAAATCACCTTCTGCTTCAAAAGGTTGAGCAGGTAGCTGCCGTAAGCGTTCTTTTTCAAGGGCACGGCCAGCTGCCTTACATGTTCTGCCGTGATGTAACCCATCCTGTAGGCCACTTCTTCAAGGCAGGCTATTTTCAATCCCTGGCGGTCTTCAACCACCTTGATGAAGTTGCCCGCGTCCAGCAGTGATTCATGGGTGCCGGTGTCCAGCCAGGCCGTGCCCCGGCTAAGCAGTTCCACGCTCAGAGAACCGTCTTCCAGGTATGTCTTGTTGACATCTGTGATTTCAAGTTCCCCCCGGCCCGAGGGCTTTATGTTCCGGGCGATATCCACCACCCGGTTGTCATAAAAATAAAGCCCGGTGATGGCGTAGCTGGAAAGTGGTTTTTCGGGCTTTTCCTCGAGTCCCGTTACCCGGCCGTTATCGTCAAAGTAGACCACGCCGTAGCGTTCCGGGTCCTTGACATAGTAGCCGAACACCGTGGCCCCCCGCTCACGGGCGGCAATCTCCTGCATCCGAACGGACAGGCCCTGGCCGTAAAAGATATTGTCTCCGAGTATCAGTGTGACAGGATCGGACCCGATAAAGGATTCGCCGATCAAAAAGGCCTGCGCCAGGCCGTCAGGTGAAGGCTGGACGGCGTATTCAATGCTGATTCCCCACTGGG
>CAYNHL010000243.1:0-3013 GCA_964397015.1 uncultured Desulfobacterales bacterium
GGCGTCCGGCAGTCTGAAGGGTTTTGATATGTGGTAAGGTGTTGAATAAGCAGGATTTATGGATATGATTTGGTTTGGAGAACGAATTGGGGTAAGGCTCCGTCTCCTCCACCAATAACATTTAAAACAAACCGATCCTGTTGCTTAAGTCCGGCACGCGGGGTCGGTTTTTTTGTTTTATTTATTAGCGACTTACGCCGTATCGAGCGTTTGTCAAACGCCCTTCATTCACTCCTGTGTTCTGGTTTGTCTGAGCCTTACTTGCCAGAGAAACAAAGAACGTGTCGGTAACCTGTTAATCCTTTTTTCGATGAGTGAAAAAATCGAGAGTGTCTGTTACATAAAATTCTTGCACGTGACATAGCAAATGTTATAACGTCTTTAATGAAGGTTGAAGAGCGAGGCAAATTTTACATCAAAAAAGAATCAAGGTGGCGCAATGACCATTGAATCGGAAACATTTTCTGAACATGTAAAAAAGGTACGCAGCCAGTTGCACCTGAGTCAGGAAGACCTTGCCCACGCAATTGGTGTCAGCTTTGCAACTGTCAATCGGTGGGAGAACGGAAAGACTTTGCCATCCAGGCTGGCACTCAAACAGTTCAATTCCTTTTGCGCTACACAGAACGAATTGGGGCACCTGAATGACTAAGAAACCCCATGACATTTCAATAAAACAATGGCCTGAGGGTGAACGTCCCAGAAAAAATTGGAAATCATTCTTTATGACCACATTATTATCGGGCGGGAAGGCTATTACAGTTTTATGGAACACGGAAATATTTTGGATTACCGAAATCCTCTTCATTGAACGGTGTCTGGAACTTCTTAAACCCGGCGTCCGCATGGGGATCGTATTGCCGGAAGGAATATACAACAACCCCTTCCTGGCTCATGTGCGTGAATTCATGGAAGACCGGGCTTTTTTAAAAGCAGTGGTCAGCCTGCCCCAGGAAACCTTTGTCAGCTCCGGGGCTTTGCCGATCTGCGGGATCTGGCTGCGGTTTACTGGAAGTGGAGCAACTGTCCGATGACTGGGGCCGGGATCAAACAGGTTATTTTGTTGAGGAGTGGGGCGTGGAATGAATAATAAGCATAAACAAAAACTGATCGCTCTTGGAGCGGATGCTCTGGCAGATGCTTTATTGAACCTTGCTGTTCATTCCGATGAGGCGGATGACCTGATTGAGCGGCTGATTGCCACGCCAAAGGAGAATGTTCAGCGATTTAAGAAGAAGCTCTCGGGCCTGAAACATTCAAGGCGTTTTATTGACTGGCGGGGAGCTTCCAGCTTTGCCCGAGAGCTGGAAATGCTGCTGCAGGATCTGAAATCCGGTGTGGATGATCCGCTCACCGGTGTTGAACTGGTTGCGGCATTTTACGAGGCCGACAACACCATTTTTGAAATGTGTGATGACTCCAGCGGTAATATTGGCGATGTCTGCCGCTATGATGCCAAAGAGCTGTTTGTCGACTATGCCAGACGCTGTCCCGATAAAGAAAAAATTGCAGACATCATTCTAAAGGTGAATCAAAAAGACAATTACGGCATCCGGGACACCTTGATTGATTGTGCGGGGGAATGCCTGTCAGAAGATGCTATCCGCACCATGATCGCCACGCTCCAGAAATGGGCGGACAAAGCAAAGGATGAATACGGGAAACGTCATTATCTACGATCTATTGAATCACTGGCCCGCCAGATCAAGGATGCAAAACTGTTTGAAAAGACGCGCATCGCTTCATGGGGAAAGCTGTCCACAGCGGCGCTGATTGATATTGCCCGTGTCCATCTGGAAAGCGGTGATGTTGAAACCGCCCATTCATGGCTGAAGAAAATTTCCGAGGGTGAAACCTTTCAGGCATATGAGCGGGATAAGCTCCTTGAGGAAATCTACCATAAGCAGGGCGATTCTGAAAAACTGACGGAGCTTCTGTACCAGAATTTCAGGTCCTGTCATTCCACCGACACCCTGCAGTTGCTTCTGGATGTAATCGGTCATGACAAACGGGATGATGTTATCAGCGATGAAACCCGGCAAATTCTGAAAACCGACAGACTCCGGGAGTCGGATGCGGAATTCCTTATTGCAGTCGGAAAGATAGATGAAGCCGAAAACTATCTCCTCAAAAGTGCCGAACAGCTCGATGGTAACCATTACGGCAGCCTGCTCTCTCTGGCGGAAGCGATGGAGGCAGAAAACCGCTACCTTGTCACCAGTCTGATCTACCGCAGCCTGCTGATCTCTATACTGGAACGAGGATACACCAAAGCATATCCCCATGGTAGTCGGTATCTGAAGAAGCTGGACAAACTGGCAGCAAGAGTTGCGGACTGGAAAGAATTTAACCATCACGAAGCTTTCAAAGAACAGGTCATTGAGGCCCATGGCCGAAAACGAAGCTTCTGGTCAAAATATGAGGCGAAGAAATGAACGAACGATTTTATATGCTGAAAATACAGCTACTTGATATCGAACCGGTAATCTGGCGTCGTTTTGTGGTGCCCGCCAGCATTACGCTGGACCGGTGCCACGATGTTATCCAGATTGTCATGGGCTGGACCGACAGCCATCTGCACGAATTTACCATCGGGAAGAAACGCTATACGGAATACCCTGAATCGAAAGAAGACGGGCTGGCCTGCCTTGAAGGTGAACGGGCCTGCCCACCTGAAAATGTTGGCGGCGTACCCGGCTACTTTGAATTCTGCAACGCCCTGAAGGACCCGAGCCATGAAGAGCACGAAAGTTACATGGAATGGTCCGGTGGCGACTACGACAGTGAGCGGTTTGATTCTGAATCGATCAACTGGGAATTGATGAAATACCTCCGCTGGTCCCGGGACAGGTATCAAAACCGGGGAGGCGTTGAATGAAGAAGGACAAAAACAAGCAAATTCAAAAGTCCGGGAAAAAAGAAACATCGAATGTCCGCTCTTCTGCGGCTGAGTATCTGACCTTTGTTGCAGCTGCCGGCGAAGGTGGCGTTGAGGCGGTATACGCGGATGAAA
>CAYNHL010000244.1:0-3004 GCA_964397015.1 uncultured Desulfobacterales bacterium
GTTGATGATTGAAAATGGTGAAAATGCGTTCACCCGATGCAAGGGCATTCTGAAGAAGCGTGAATTTTTCGGATAATTCCCTCAAGGGCCGGAAAAAAAGTCTGATATAGAATAAAAATGCCACCAGCTCGCCGATGGTCAAGGTCTGGGCGGCCACTCGCCGGCTGCCGGCATAGATTATGACGGCGCTGCCCAGGACACCCATGAAGCTTATAAAAGGCATGAAAATGGCAAATATCCTGATCTGTTTCATGTTGGCAAAGAAATGTTCGCGGTTCAACTGGTTGAATCTCTTTTTGAAAAAGGGTTCACAGGCTATGGTCTGGATTACATGGATGCCGGTGAGGGTTTCGGAAAACATGTGGTTGATTTCGGCGATTTTTTGCCGGATTGTCCTGAAAGAGCGCCTTATGAACAAAGAAGACAGGGTCACCCCGAGTGCGATGACGGGAATGAGCAGGACAGTGTAAAAAGCGAGGCGGGCATTCATGATGAAAAGGGCGAATATAATGCCGGTCATCAGGAAAAGGTCCTTGAATATGAATACCAGGAAAGTTGTGAACATGTCGCTCATGTTTTCGACGTCTCCTGCCACCCTCGATACGAGCCGGCCGCTGGAATTTTTGTCAAAGAACGGCACGGTCAGCATGGTCATGTGTGAAAACAGGCTGCCTCTCATGTTCAATATGATTTTCTGGCCGATGTATTCCATGAAAACCGCCTGTCCGAAATCAATGACAAAGGCGGCGCACAGAACAATAAAGAACAGTATGCCAAAGGTGTGAAAATGGTGGAACGACAGCCCGAAAACCGATACAGTGTTTTCGGCTTTCACAGGTACGATGAAGCCGTCGATTGCAGCCCTGGTCATCCAGGGGACCAGCAGTTCAAAAGCAGCAGCTGTCAGAACCAGCATACAGCAGAAAACCAGAATCCATGCGTAGGGCTTGATAAACGGCCAGATTCCCTTGAACAGCTTTAGATTGGCCAGCTTGACAACCGCTTCCTGCCTGTCAGCGTCATGTTCCATTGTCGGCCTCGAATTGCTGGATATCATGGGAATATTTATAGAAAGCACTGGTTTTCAGCAGGGTGTCGTGGGTGCCCTGTGCCTTTATCCGGCCGTTTTCCATGATGAAAATCACATCACAGAACGCCAGGGCCGAGATTCGATGGGAAACTATAATGACAAGACCCCGGTGCTGTATTTTTTTTAACACCGTTATAAGGTCGCCGGCAGTGTGGGTGTCAACCTGGCTGACAGGATCGTCCAGGATGGTGATGTCCCGGTGCTGGATCAAGGTCCTTGCCATGGCGATCCGCTGTTTCTGCCCGCCTGAAAGAGTGATGCCCCGTTCCCCGACCAGGGTGTCCAGGCCATCCGGCATCTGTGCAAGGGTCTTTGAAAGCTGGCATTCCTGCAGGATTTCATCCAGCCGTTCTTCAGGCACTTCGCGTCCCATGAGTATATTGCTTTTTATGGTGCCGGAAAACAAAAAAGGTTCCTGGGGCATAAATGCCACCTGTTGACGCAGCTGTGCAAGGTCCATGGATTTTATTGAACGGTTATCAAAAAGAATTTGGCCTGACGATGTATCGTACAGCCGGGGGATAAGCTGGACCAGCGTCGTCTTGCCGCTGCCGGGTGGTCCGGTAATGCCGACACTGCTTCCATGGGGAATTGAAAAATTAATATCGACAAGTGCCGGCTGTCCGGGTTCATAGGCAAAGCCGACTTTGCTGAAAGTCAATTGCCTGAACCGGGTATAGGGGACGGCATCTTTAGTACCGGAAACGACCGGCCTGGCATGAATGAGGCTGTTGATGCGTTTCAGCGAGGCAAGCCCCCGCTGGACAAGGTTGGTCATCCAGCCAAGGGCGATGACCGGCCAGGCCAGGATACCAAGATACTGGGTGAATGCCACCAGTTCGCCCGGTGATATGGCATTGCGTATTACCAGGTACCCGCCGTAAAACAATACAATAAAGGTGGACAGGTTGAAAAAAAAACCCATCAGCGGGCGCAGGAATGCGGTAATGGTCGCGCGCTGCAGATTTTTTTTGAAATAGCGTCTTGAAAACGTTAAAACCTTGTCACCAATGGCTGGTTCCAGGTTGAACAGTTTGAGTATCCTTATTCCTGAAAATGCCTCCCTTACAAGTTCAGTCAGGTCTGAAAAGGCTTCCTGGGACCTTGTGTGGTATTCATGCATTTTTTTTCCCAGCAAACGGATGATGACTATCAAAAAAGGCATGGGCAGCAATGCTATAACGGTCAGTTTTGGATTCATCCACATCATGATGGCGATGCTGGCACTGCCGAGCAGAACAGCATCGGTCAGCGCGATTATACCCATCCCGAATGCCATCCTGATATGATTGATATCGCTTGTGGCATGGGCCATGATGTCACCGGTTTTAACCCGGTTGTAAAAAGCCGGGTCCAGGGTCAGCAGATGGGTGTGCAGCTGTTCCCGGATACCGGTTTCAAGTTCCCTGGCACTGCCCATCAGGAGGATGCGCCAGCAGTAGCGCAGAACGGCCATGCCGATTCCCAGGATGATTATTATCAGGACCTGGCGGTAGAGCACGTCAGGATCGAATTTTGAATCCGCAAGTATGTCCACTGCCTGTTTGATAATATATGGTATAGCGAGCTGGGCACAGTCAACAAGGATCATGCACAGGATACCGGTCAATATTTTCAGCAGGTTTTCCCTGAAATAGGGCGCGATGAGGTTCAAGAAAATTTACTCCGGCAGGTCTGTTGACACGGGTTCAACCAGTGCCTTCATGATGGTCACTTTAAAAGGCAGATGCGATACAGTCTTTGTCTGTTCTTCAATGAATCCGAATGTTTCGTACCAGGCTTTGAGCTCTTTTTGCCCGGCAATGATGCCGATACTCAAGATACGGGCTTTCAGGGCCCGTGCCCGGTCAAAAATAAAGGTCACCAGCTGCCCGCCGTATCCGTTTTTTCGATACTGGGGCAGGATACACAGTC
>CAYNHL010000245.1:0-2980 GCA_964397015.1 uncultured Desulfobacterales bacterium
ATGGGAAGATCTCCGTACAGATGTATACTGCGGGCATTGCAGTATTCTTTGAGTGCCTGCCATTGAAGGAAAAAAATAAACTGTACAAATTTGTGCTGCTTGATCTGCCTGGCCAGCTGGTTTTGCATCTCTGCCAAAGCGTCCGGATGCCTGTCCCGTAGAGGTCGCGGCCATTGCTGCCAGCCGGCCTGGTTAAAATGTGCCTTGAGGGCCATGTATATGGCATAATCTTCCAGCCAGGCTTTTTGCCGGGCGCAGAACCGGTCAAAGCCCGCAAGGGTTTTTCCCTGTTGTTCCAGGCGTTCAAACGCCAGCTGGAAAAGGGCCTGCTTGTGTTCGGCAACAGCTTTACAGTCAACACGGTTATCTGAAAATGGCTGTTGGGGCAGGATTTCATCCTGCGACAGCAGTCCGGCCCGGACAAGAAAACAGGGGCTTATCAGCAATGGGTTGCCGGCAAACGCGGATGGAGAGCTGTAGGGAGATCCGCTTTGTATGTCGACCGGATTAAGGGGCAGTGTCTGCCATATCTGCTGGCCTGTGGTTGACAGAAAATCGGCAAATTTATAGGCGGCAGGTCCCATATCCCCGATGCCATATCCACCGGGAAGACTGCTTATGTGCATCAACAGTCCGCTGGCGCGTATGGTCATGGCCGCTCCTTTGACGGGCATGACCTCTTTTTTTTCTCTGAAGAACTTTCCATCCGGGCTGCCCAGGTATCATACCAGGATTCGGGTACCACAAGTGCAAGTGCCCCATATTTGGCAGGATTGCTTATGGGTGTCAATTCCACCTGTAACGGCGGCACCAGCATATTGCTGCCCCTGGTGCGATCCGCAACTTTCAGGGCAATATTGTCCACGTGCCACGGATTTAACCTGGCCACACTTTCTCCAATGCCGATGCGCTGCAGACCAAACAGCTGGGCAACCGTAACAGCGGCACAGGCTGTCACCTGTGCTGCAAGATCCGCTATAAAAACAGCCAGGCCGTCAGTATTGTTTTTTGCATAATCCATAACGGTTTTCGCATCTGGCCGGGGATGGCTTCTGAGTCTTGAGTCAGTCACCAGGCCAGGCAGATCAGGAAAATTGTCCTGCCGGTCTAAACAGGATGAAATGCTTTGCAGAACCGGACTGTCTGCAAGAGACAGCAGCGTTGAAGCTAAATTGCGGAGCCCCCTGCCTGATGCATAATTTTCCGCACATGCCGTGGGATGTCCTCTGGTACACCCGCAGGTCTGCCACAACGCTTTCGGCATGAAATCCACCGGGATATGTCCGATCTCCGCCGGTACATCACAACCTGGTATGCCGCATCCAAACCCGGTTCCCAGGATAAAATAGCCTGTTTTGTCCGGATCGATGCCCTGGGTCACTTTATAGTAAATGCCCTGGGCAGTGGCTGCGGCAGTCCCGTCATTGGCAGCTGTAACCGGGCTGTCCGAACTTGAATCCATGACCTCAATGCCGGGCATGCCCCTGCCGGGGCGTACGGCAAACCGCATGGGTGTGTTACCGCCGGCAATCAGTATTTTGCCTTCCTGCTCCCAGGTTTTTCCGCAAAGACTTACGCCTTTGCCCGCAATATCGAATCTGCCGATTTCTTTGAGCGCATCTTTTAAAAATTGTGCCTCACACTCTGCGATATAGGCAGACACCCTTTTTTGGGGAGGTAAGTCTGTCAATATAGTATCAACCAGTACTTCATCGTTGCCGCCGGCAGTTTTTTTTCCGGTTTTTTTAAAAGGGCTGTCATATCGTTTTTCAAACCGAAAAGTGCCATCTTCGTCAGCCATCAGAAAATCAAGTTTTGTTCCCCCAAGATCGATTCCCAATAAATCGGGCATTAGACCTCCTGGCGTCGAAAATTGGCGCTGCAGTCATATGTGCTCTGCATGGGTTCAGCCATGCATTCACAGGCGGTTTTTACCGATCATAAGTTCCAGCAGAAAAAGCGCGTTGTCCATCTCTTCTTTTTCAAGATAAGGGCTGATGTCCGTATACGGGCTTTCCTTATCAGTGGAAACAGGTATAGCGTGCATACCGGAGTTTCCTGCCATACTGCCTGCCATACTGCTGGTTGAAATGACATCTTTTTCCATGACATTCCCCTTTGATTTTATCCTGTCCCGGATCTTAAATCTTTCTATATCCGGCATCATAGCCCGGTTGGAATAGAGACTCCATGGGGGAAATCATGTATTTTAGATCCGCCGGCGCTGTATTGATCTCTCAGCAGGTGTGCCGATTCTTCTAAATGGGGCCGGAAGGTCAGGAAAAAAGGATTTGCGGCGCATTGCAGCGCCTCTTTGTTCCGGGTCCCTGATGCCGGTCTTCTGCATGTTTGACCCGGAGAAAATACCTGTTTTCCTGCATTGTCTAAGAAAAATGGTTTTTTTACAATTAAAAAACATAATTTTTCAAACCGTTGGTCAAGAAAGGATAAAAAGGAGCAAAATAGCTGTCATTATCGATTAAATTTTCATCTATAAAATTAAGGAGACATCCATGCCTATTGATCTTACCGTCACCATAGGAGGGGAGGCCGGTCAGGGGATACAAACCGTGGGCGATATTATCGCACGGTTCTGTCACAAGGCCGGTCTGTATCTTATGGCCATAAATGATTTTGAATCGCGTATTCGGGGCGGACACAGTTTCCTGCAGATCCGTATCAGTGACCAGCCGGTCCTGGCCCCTCACCACAAAATTGATTTGTTAATCGCACTGAATACTGAAACCTGTGATCTGCATAAAAAAGAAATGGCTGAAACCGGACTTGTTTTATTGGATGTTGAAAATGATCTTGAAAAAGAAGATTCCAACGAAAACCTGTCTGAAAAGGCCCGCGAAAAAAATGCATTGCCGATAGCGTTTTCTCAAATGGCAAAAGATGCAGGTGGAAAGATCATGACCAACACGGTGGCTGCGGGAGCATGCCTGTCGCTCCTGGGCGCCCCTTTTTCGCTGTTTGA
>CAYNHL010000246.1:0-2958 GCA_964397015.1 uncultured Desulfobacterales bacterium
ATGCAAAAGGCGATATCCTGTATATCGGCAAAGCCGCCAACCTGAAAAAACGGCTTGCATCTTATTTCGTGAACAAAAACCATGACCCCAAAACCTCGGCGCTGCTGGAAATGGTCAAGGATTTTGACGTACTGATCACCAACTCGGACCACGAAGCTTTTATCCTTGAATCAAACATGATCAAGGCCCATACCCCCAAGTACAACGTGATTCTGAAAGACGGCAAGAATTACCCCCTGTTGCGAATCGACATCAGTGCACCATATCCCGCCATCCAGAAAGTCAGGCAGATAAAAAATGACAAGGCCCTGTATTTTGGACCATATTCTTCAGGATCCAGCATCAACAGGACAATGAAACAGATCCAGAAAATATTCAAACTCCGAAAATGCAGTGATACACAGTTCAAAAGAAGGTCCCGCCCCTGCCTGAATTACCAGATAAAGGCCTGCCTTGGTGTATGCTGCAATGATATCCCGTTTCAGGAATACCACAGAACGGTCCAGGATGCCGTTTTGTTCCTCAGGGGAAAATCCGGCCGGGTGATCAAAAAGCTTACCGCGCAGATGAAGACCCATTCAAAAAACCTTGAATTTGAAAAAGCGGCCCATGTCCGTGACACAATCCTTGCCATACGAAAAGTCATGGAACGGCAGGTGGTCGTCAGCTCCAACCTCGGGGACCGTGATATCATGGCGCTGGCAACCGGGAAAGGCAGAGCCGTGGTGACGGTGCTGGTTGTGCGGGGAGGCCGGCTGATCGATACAGCCAGCTACCACATAGATCCCGGTTTCAAGGAACCTGCCGAAATACTGTCGGCATTTGTAAAACAATATTACGCCATCAATATGTTTCTGCCGTCACATATTCTTCTCGACCGGGAACCTGAAGACAAAACCCTGCTGCAGCAGAATCTGACAGACAAGAAAGGTAAAAAGGTCTCTTTGTCAATCCCGGTAAGGGGTGAAAAAAAGCGACTGGTCGATATGGCACGGCTCAATGCAGTTCAGGTGCTGGAAAAACGACTTGAAAAAGAGGAACAGGAAAGAGCCGCCATTTTAATGCTCAAAGACCTGCTGCAGATGGAACGGGTTCCGGAACGGATTGAATGTTTTGACAATTCTCACCTGTCTGGCCAGGACGCGGTGGCAGGCATGGTTGTATTCCAGAATGGAAGGCCTTTCAAGGACGATTACCGCAGGTTTATAATCCGGAATCCGGAAAGCCGTGATGACTATGCCTATATGCACCAGATACTGACACGGCGGTTCAAAAAAGACGTGGAGCAAATGCCCTTACCGGACCTGCTGGTGGTGGACGGCGGCAAGGGACAGCTGGGAATGGCCATGGCCGTACTCAAAGATCTTGAAATAGAAAACAGGTTCATGGTGGTCGGGCTTGCCAAGAAAAACGAAGACAAAAAAGAGGAATACGACAAGATTTACATACCCGGCCGGTCCAATGCGCTCAACACCAGCCAGTCGCTCAAGGCACTTTATCTGCTCGAACAGATCCGGGATGAAGCTCACAGGTTTGCCATAACCTTCCAGAAAAAACGACGGCAAAAACGATCACGGCTGTCCGCTCTGGACCAGGTGCCGGGTATTGGCCCCCGCAAAAAACAGATTCTGCTTGGCCATTTCAAATCTGTAGCTGCTATCAGCAGGGCATCGGCCCGGGAAATTGCCGATTTACCCGGAATTGACAGCTCCCTGGCAAAAAAAGTGCTTGCCGGGCTGAAACCAAAATAACCTGCCCTTTTTACCGTGTTGAATCAAAATTTTGTTGTATAATGGGTATTTATATTTTTTTTTAAATAGTGTATCATCCGCATCTGATTATTATACTTTGGGTCATTTTCACTGTGTAACCATGACGGAACAAGGAGATTGTAATGGAAGATCGTTTAGGCGAAATACTGTCGCCTTACAAAGGGAAACAGGACGCACTCATTCCCATTCTGCAGAAAGTGCAGGCTGAACTCGGCTACCTGCCTGATGACGCCATGATGGAGATTGCAAGAATAACCGGACTGCCGGAAAGCCGGGTTTATGCAGTGGCATCGTTTTACGCACAGTTCAGGTTTACCCCGCGCGGAAAACATTCATTCATGGTATGCCGGGGTACGGCCTGCCATGTCAGGGGTGCTGAAAAAATCCTCGAAGAAGTGGAACGAAAGCTGGGTATCAGTGAGGGAGAAACTACTGAAGACCAGGAATATACACTGGAAACAGTTGCCTGCATTGGCTGTTGTGCGCTGGCCCCCTGTGTGATGATCGACGAGGATGTCGAAGCCAAGCTGACACCGAAAATGGTTACAGAGATTATCGATGGGAGGAAGACCAAATGACGTTTGCCGATATCCAGGAACAGGCCAGGCAGGAATGGGATGCTCTTCAAAGCGGCACCGCACCTCAGATCACGATTGGAACCGCCACGTGCGGGCGGTCTGCAGGAGCCATGGCAGTTGTCCGGGCATTTGAAGAGGAGCTTGCAAAAAACAATATCGATGCTCATATTCAGGAAGTAGGCTGTATCGGGCCCTGCTATGCCGAACCGCTGGTCAACATAACAAAGCCCGGGGCCCCCACGGTCTGCTATAAAAATGTCACCCCTGCCATGGTGACGGAAATAACCGAAGCCTACCTTGCCGGTGATGACCCGCTTCCAGACTATACGCTGGGCACATTTGGCGAAGAAACCGTCAAGGGAATTCAAAGAATTCTTGACACCCCGTCCTTCAAACCACAGGAAAGGCGGGTTTTCCGCAACTGCGGCATCATCGATCCCACCAATATAAACCACTACATTGCCAACCAGGGCTACGAAGGACTGAACAAGGCCCTGACCATGACACAGGAAGATGTGGTGGATATCATGAAAAAATCCGGCCTGCGCGGCCGGGGCGGCGGAGGATTTCCAGCCGGCCGGAAATGGGAAGCCGGCCTCCAGGCCAAG
>CAYNHL010000247.1:0-2950 GCA_964397015.1 uncultured Desulfobacterales bacterium
TAGTGATGCCGCCTATGCGGTGGGGACATCGAGCACTGGAAACATTCATATCAGACGCTGGACAGGGGGAAGCTGGAAATGATATCCGCTTTTTTTAAAACAAGACCTGGTTGGACAAAACCTTTTTTAAACTGTAATGGATTTACTCTTCCGGAACTGCTGATCGCCATGGCTATTTCCGGCATCATTATCGCCGGAATAGTTGGCGCACGACTCGGCCAGCAGCAGCAGAGCATTACCCAGCAACAGGCTGTTGACATGCAGCAGACCGTCAGGGCTGCCATGTTTTTAATGACCAGCGAAATGAGACTTGCCGGGTTTGATCCTGATGGTAATGCGAATGTCGGTATCCTTACTGCCGGAGACTTGAATAGTGCAGGAGATACATTCAGTTTTTCATATATAGCGGATTGGGACGGGATAGACAACGATGATGATGGCGCTATTGACGAATCGGGTGAACTTGCGACACTTACCTATACACTCGAGGATCATGACGGGGATGGGGATAATGATATTACCATCGATTATGGCTCCGGGGCTGTAATTCTTGCCGAAAATATATCAAACCTGACATTTGTCTATCAGGATAGTGATAATGCAGTAACAGCAGTTCCAGATGACATCCGGTCCATCCAGATCACGGTAACGGCGATTACTGATACGGGTCAGCTGAACTATCTAGCCGGCAATAATACAAGATCTCTTACCTCTACCGTTAAACTCAGAAATCAAGGGTTATAGATCAAATGAAACGGTCAAAAAAAAATACCATTTTAGCAAATTCACGCGGCTTTACTATTTTGGAAGTTCTGGTTGCCCTGGGAATTTTTGCAATCGGCATCCTTGCTGTTGCACGCCTGCAGACTGAATCCACAATAAACAACACCAAATCCAGACTTTACTCTGAAAGAGCTGCCAATTCGGCCGGCTGGATTGAACAGGACATGAATCTTGACTTTGATGATGCCCAGCTGGCTGACGGTTTTACGGCAACCCAGCAGTTTGATCGATACAATGTTACCAAACAGATAACTTCTAGAGTTACTGATCCTGATCATACCGACGGTATCGATGTTGATAATGTAAAACGAATTGTCATCACAGTGACTTCCAGAAACGATAACAGTGTCTTGTTCACAACAACTTATTATAAAGCAGTGAGCTATTAATCATGAAAACCAAATTGTCCTTACTTTTTAAGTCCATTGTCATAAATAATGAGAAAGGCTCGGCAATTATCTTTGCCATCCTGGCTTTGGTTGTATTGACCCTTATTGGAATTGTTTCGATTACCACTTCCCGGTTTGAAACCGATATTGCCGGGAATGACATGCTTCAAAAGAAGGCATTTTATTCGGCAGACGGCGGAACTGAAATCGCCAGGGAAATGGTTGAAGAATGCCTGTCCTGCCCTCTTGGTATTTCGCCGGCTTCAAGCCATGTAGTCAACAATGAATTAAGACTTGACCAGACAGAAAGCTTTTTTCGTGTTACGGATCTTGACTTTGCCTATCAGGAAAATGCCATTGATGCCGATGATGATGGGGACGGGACATGGGATTTCCCAACAGATACTGAAAAAGATATCTGGTTTGGTGACAGTATTTATAATTTAGATGATTATGACACCAATGCAGATGGATTGATCATTCCGGGCACAGACAATTTAAACCTGCCCCATACAAACATCGTGGCTTTTGGCGACACACAGCTGGTAACAGGAAGTGCGCTGCAGATGGCAGCCGGATATGAGGGTAAAGGCAAGGGAGCGGCTTCAGGAGGCGGTAAAATTGTTTACGAGGTTCATTCCAGATATGTTTACCCATCCAGAAACAGTACTGCCTATATTCGAACTGAATACTGGCATCGCATCGGCCAGGAAGGTGACTGCCGTTATTAGCCTGGTGACATAGAATAAAAGGAGATATGCATTCAATGAAAATTCAAATCAAACAACTGACAGTTATTTTGTTTGTTTTATTATTTCTGTCATTCAATGTGATTGCAGCCGGTGGGGTATGGATACAGGGCAAAGTGACGGGAGCACCCTATAAAGAGGATGAAAAGCAATACATAGAGGTTAATGACAAGGTTTACTGGATACTGCCGGATATCCGGATCACCTACCGGTTCGAAAGACGATGGGGAGCATTCGATGAAAGAGAGGCAACCGTGTCTTCGATATCAGTCGGTCAGGACATCATGATAAAAGCAATTCAAAATGAAATCAATCAGATCATTCTCTATTAAAAGGTGACCGGTATGATAAAAAAAATCTTATCTTTATCCGTTGGCATACAGTATTTTTTCGGAATCCTTCTCTTCTCAATAATTTCCCTTCCACAGACCGTACAGGGGGCCTCTTCCGGCGATTACCAGGCAACACCGCCTTTTGTGACCTCGGGGGTTCCCCCTCTTTTGATGCTTGTCATGGGCAGGAATCATAAATTATATTATGAAGCCTACAACGATGCTTCGGATTTGACTGGTGACGGCCAGCTCAATGTGGGATATGACCCGTTAATTGATTATTACGGCTATTTTGACAGCTATAAGTGCTATACTTACAGCAGTGCCAGCTCACGATTCGAACCTTCGTCGACCACTGCGGATAAAACCGTGAATTCAACTAATGAATGGAGCGGTGATTTCCTGAATTATTTGACCATGAGCAGGATTGATACTCTGAGAAAAGTTCTTTACGGCGGATACCGATCCACAGACACATCTACCGAAACGGTTCTTGAGCGATCATTTGTACCCCAGGATGCACATTCCTGGGGCAAGGAATATTATACGATCGATCATGATGGTTATGACATCAGGGACTATACACCGCTGGGACTGCCTGAAACCAACACCCGCCACCTTTTCGCCAACACTACCTTGGATTTGAACAACAACGATATCGGATATGACGACCCGCCGCTGCTGCGGGTCCTTCCTA
>CAYNHL010000248.1:0-2926 GCA_964397015.1 uncultured Desulfobacterales bacterium
GAGTTCGCTGATATAGGCATCGGCCACGGAATTGACCACCTGCATGGCTATTACCGGGTTGGTGGACCAGAAACTGATTTCGACCACCCGGGAAGTACCGACCGGTTCGGCGGAAATACCACCCTTTATTATGTTGACCATCTGTTCGGCCTTGGTCATCGGTACATCGAGTTCCGGGGGGATCGAGTCCTGCGTGTCCGTATCAGGCCGGGTCAGCTTTTTGATTCCAATCCAGTCTTTGAAACCGGACAAAACATTTTTTATCCAGGATTTGATGTCTGATAAAAATGAAACAGCAGGCTTTTTTTCGTCCGGCCGGCCAAAAAAAGTGTCATACATTTTTTCAGCCCCCAGGCTGTTTACCACCTTTTCAGCAACTGCAGCGCTCCGGATGAGCTGGTACTGGGTTTCCATAAATTCAGGGTCATAGCTGGAATACCGGTAGTTGTTCAATGCATCAGAGGTGTTTTTTTCGATCATGACCCTGGTGGCCGCACGGTACATTGGGGTCTGGGTATAGGTTTTTATTATGGCTGCAACCGCCACCACGAGAAATATGGTGAAAACCGTAACCCTGCGTTTGCTGAGAATCCTGAGATAATCTCTTAAGTGGATTTCTTTTTCTTCCATAGTTTTAAAAAAAGCTTTCCGGGACCACGATTATGTCATCCGGTAGTATGGTTTCATCCATGGCAACACGCTCTAAAAGCTGCTCCTCACCGCTGATTTTACGGATTATCCTGACTTTGCCCTTTGCTGCTATGTCGCTGAAGCCGCCGGCCTTGGTAATAGCCTTTATGACAGTGAGCCCCGATTCGTATTTATAGGAATCGGGTTTTTTTACCTCTCCGGAAACATAGTATAAAGGGGCTTTTGAAATGTAGATGGTGTCGCCGCCCCGGACCGGAATGTTCTGGGCCGTGTCTCCTTTTTTTATAAGAGCTTCCAGATCAATGGTGATGATATCGGTATCCTGTTCAGATTCGCGTTTGATTGTGGCAATATTTCCGGCTTCAGGTTTGAGCCCGCCCGCCTTTGATATAAACTCCAGGAAACTGATACTCCCCCTGAGTTCATATTGCCCGGGCCTGTAAACTTCACCCAGGATAATGGCATTCTTGCTGCGGTATTCCTCTATGAATACATCTACCTGGGGATTGACCAGGTAACCGTCCGCAAGAAGGGATTCAATTTTGACCGATACCTGGGAAACCGTCAGCCCTTCGAGAGAAACTTCCCCTAAAAGAGGAACCCGGATGGTGCTGCCGGCACTGACCCTTACCTTGGTTGAAAGGTCGGGGTTCTCATAGACATTTATGTTAAGTACATCCCCTTCACCCACTATATATTCTTCAGTCGCAGCAGAATGGGAGGAAACCGGAAGCGTTAATACTACAAATACCAGTAAGCAGTGAAAAAGCCGTATCATGGATGCTATAATGAGATATTGCCCCTGAAATAGAGGATATTTGCAGTAAAATCGTATGCCGGTATGCTTGAATCCCTGTCGACAAACTGGTAACCCATGTCAAAAAACAGCCAGTTTTTCGGTTTGAACCGCAGGGCAGGACTGAACCGGAATACGTCATCGTCACGGTCAATGCCTTCATATATTTCCTGGCTGTAACCCGCAGTCAAAGAACCTGACCACTTGGTATTGAACCGGTGCAGGTAACCAGCGTTTATCCCGGTGACGGAAAAATGTGATGCGGTCACCAGGGTGGATTCGTTAAACCGCCTGTAGCCTGTAAGGGTAAGGCTCTTGTTCCCGGAAATACTGTGCTGCAACTGGAGTTCGAGTGAAAGCACCGAGTCGTCTTCAAAGGCGGGGTCCTCAAAATCCTTGTCAATCCAGCCTACCTTGAACTGTCCCTGGGTTTTGGCGGTCATTTCCCAGGCCAGGCCGCCATAGTAGCGATTTTCCTGGCTGTCCATACCGCCCGGCAGGTCAAAATCGATGTCGGCAAATTCATACTGCCCGAATATGGAGGTCTTGGGTTTTATCTTATAGAAAAGATAGAATGCAAAGGTGTTGTCCACTCGGTCCCGGTAAGCGTTGAACAGTTCATCGTACTCGAGCGTGTAATTGGAGTAGTCAAACCTGAACTTGAATTTTTCCGACGGTTCATAGGTGGTGATAAGGCTCAGGATATTGTCAACGTACTTGTACAGAAGATCGTTTGTTCCGGAATCATTGATTTCTTCTCTTATGTTGTACTGGTCGATCAGGTCGATTGAAAGCCCTGAGGCAAAGTTGTACTGGAACAGGCCCTCTAACCTGTGATTGACATGGTCATGCTCGGAATAATCCTTGTAGAAAATGAACTGTGGAGAATAGGCGAAATAGGTCTGGTAGCGCCGATTGGCTTCCGGTTTGACCCTGCTTACCAAAAGGCCTCCCGGCGACGTTGACGAAGTCCCGATGTCAAGAAGCTTTTCCTTGTTGGCAGGAAATGCCAGCCATATGCCTGGGGCCAGGGTGAGAACCAGGTCGGACTTGGTGTTTGTGCTGGTATAGAAAAGGTTGTCGGTATACAGGGCTTCAAACATCAAGAAGGGATGGAAATTGCCCCCTTCTTCCCCGAATGCATCCTGGGCGGTAATGGTTTCCTCCTCCTGCCCGAGAGGCGGAGCATCTGTCTGACCGACGGGAACTGCATCCGCTGCCAGGGTGACGTGGGCGGCTAAAACCAGAAGAACGGCACTTATGACGGCCAGTTGCCGGAGTAAAGCAGTGTAATTCATATGTACCCCCATTTTATTCAAGTAAAACGGTTATTATAGTGATTATTTCTGGTTATGGATCAATGATAAAAAATACACATGGCAGGTTATCCTGTATTAACCGGAATTGTCAATAAAAAAAGCCCTGTAATTGAAAAATTACAGGGCTTTTTGACATTTTTTGTTTTTATGGGACGCTTCT
>CAYNHL010000249.1:0-2904 GCA_964397015.1 uncultured Desulfobacterales bacterium
TGGAACGACAGATACCTTTGGCTGAATCATCTGAAAGGTCAACGTCTATGCATGCTTCTGCTTCAAAACCGTCATTTTGTATTTCGCTTATGGTCATTCCCTGGTCCCGGACCAGGTGCGTTCCGCTGACAAGCAGGGAAAGCAGCAGTTTGTCTGAATCACGGATCTCTTTGACAAGGTTTCTTAAAAGCCCGTAATCCGCACGTGTGGATGTGTAGACACAAACCTTACGCATGGATCAAGTCATCCTTTTTATAATCCCTTGATGCCTTCTTTCCGATAAGATCATCCCATTTCATGGGACTTATACCGGTCCCGGGTCTTTTGACAGCCAGATTTTTGCTGGTAAACGTTTCACCTGTTTGTATGGGACAAGCCGCCACAATGCTTTTGCGGACAACTTCAATGTTTTTTGTCTCCGATAAACTGGGCCTTTTGACGCCGTCACCCATAGCGACCTGGATATTTCGGATCGCCCTTACCATTCTGCCAAATTCCCGGGATGACAAAGAGGCTTTATGATCCGGTCCCGGCAGGTTGTTGTCCAGGGTGAAATGCTTTTCAATCATGCAGGCCCCAAGGGCGGCGGCAGCAACTGGTATTTCGATACCCCTGGTATGATCTGAATAACCGACCCCGATGACTGGAAAAGCATGCCGGATAGTCTCCATCGCCCTCAGATTGACATCGGCCATTGGTGTCGGATACTCGGTGTTGCAGTGCAGTACTGTAACAAGGTCCGGCTTCAGGCCTGAAGAGAAAAAAACATCCAGCGCAGCCGCAATATCATCCAGGGTTGCCATGCCGGAAGACAAAATGATCTGCTGGTTCAAAGATGCAATTTTCCTCAGGTACGGCAGGTTGGTGATCTCTCCTGATGGAATTTTCCATCTTTGCATTCCCAGATTCTGCAACTGATCTATGGCATCCATGTCAAACGGAGAGGATAAAAATTCAATTTCCTTTTCCCTGCAGGCGTTGAGGAGAACCAAGTGGTCATGATTTGAAAGCTCGAGCCTTTTGAGCATAGCAAACTGCGTTTCGGCAGCGCCTGTCGTTTCTCTTTGATATTCAGCCTTAACAGCTGTCCTGGTCACAAGCCGGTCCGCTGAAAAAGTCTGGAATTTGACTGCATCCGCACCGGCATCGGCCGCTGCTTCAATCATTTTTACGGCCATGTCCATGGATCCGTTGTGGTTGACCCCTGCCTCGGCAATTATATATATTGAAGGTATCGATTCTGCCATATCACTCCTTTATCGGGGTTACGTCAGAAAGCTTTTTGACTAGCTGCCCGGCCTTGCAGAAAAAAGCGTTGTCAAGCTCAACCCCATGAACTATGGTGGCATTGGATCCCACAAAGCTGCCCGGCCCGATCCGGACCATCCCGTTGACTGCCGCAGATGTCGAAACATGGCAATGATCTCCGACTACGGTGTCGTGTTCCACAAGACAGCCGGTATTCAAGATGCAATTTTTACCGACCTTTGCTCCTGCATTGACAAGCGCCCTGTGCATGACAATAGTCCCCTCATCGATGACCGCGTGCCTTGATACATGGGCAAGCGGTGAAATGAAGACAGGCAGGACAAACCCGTGGATTTTCAGGTTTGCAAATACCTGCCGGCGAACTTTTGAAGACCCGGTCTGCCCTATGGTCACCAGGGCATAAGCATATTTCTGTCTTAAAGCCGGGAGCATGGAATCGTCTCCAAGAATTTTGTATCCAAGCACGGAATCCATACGGGCTGCAAGAGGACCATCTACAATACCGGCAATTTTCCATCCCCCCAGGTTTTCGATCACATCTATGCAGGAACGGCAGTGGCCGCCGCCGCCCACAAGGATAACATGGTTATCCGGCATGGTAGTTTTCCCTCCCACTGCTGGGCAGATTGACAATCCTCTCCGACAGCCACCTGGCATTGTTCATTTCATCTGCCAGGCAGTTTCTATACATGGGCAGATCAGGCATGAGCGCCCATGCCGGACGGGTCATCACGCCGGATGCATTTGTTTTTTCAAGAAGCTGGTCCCGCCGGTCGAGGTCCGGCATAATGACACAATTGAGCCAGAAGTTGCTGGTACAGCCCGAAGGTTCTGTGCTGAAAGCGCCCCAGCCGGCATTATTGAAAAAATCCTGGTAAGCTTTTGCCAGCAGTCTTTTTTCCTCGACAATGGCGGTAAGTCTTTCAAGCTGGGCACAGGCAAGGGCGGCGTTTAAATTGGGCAGCCGGTAGTTGTACCCCAAATCGTCATGAAAAAAATCCCGGTCATGGCCGGCTTTTGCAGTAGTGGTAAGATGCCTGGCTTTTTTGGCAAGTTTTTCATCATGGGTAATGATGGCCCCTCCTCCCCCGCAGGTGACAGTCTTGTTGCCGTTGAAACTGAGGATACCCAGCAAACCAAGGGTACCGCAGCTTTTTGTGCCGATTTTCGATCCTATTGCTTCGGCAGCGTCCTCGACAACCGGAATATCCCAGAAACCTGTCAGCTCCAGGATCTTCTCCAGGTTACAGGGATGACCAAATGTATGCATGGGCATTACAGCTGCAATCTTTCTGCCTGTCAACCTGTTAAAGGTTCCGCTGTTTTTTTTTTCGGCGTGCAGGTCCAGAAATCTCTCGAGGGCCAGTGGACACATCCCCAGGGTATGCCTGTCCACGTCCGTGAACACGGGAATGGCGTTGTTGTAGGCAATGGCATTTGCCGTAGCCACAAAGGTAAGAGGCTGTGTGATCACTTCGGTATCAGCCCCGGCCCCGGCCAGTTTTAGAGCGATATGGAGCGCTGCGGTGCCGTTCACTGTAGCCACGGCGAAAGCTGCCCCAAGGCATCTGGCAAGATCCTGTTCAAAACGGTCGATAAAAGCGCCGGCACTTGAAACAAAAGTCGAATCGATGG
>CAYNHL010000250.1:0-2899 GCA_964397015.1 uncultured Desulfobacterales bacterium
GTGCAGTTGTCTTTCATGGGTTATGATTACCGCAACTTTGAGTTAAAATCAAGGTGCTGCCGGGGTTTTGTCATGTAAAAAATCTTTCAGGCGGCCGTGTTCAGGTACAGATTTCTTCTGCTTTTAAGCGGTTGATAACCAAACAAACCCTTAATTTATTCCAAACAGATTTATCACAATCCGGGGATAGAATATGACCGGGAGAAAAGGAGATCAACAGAATTTAAACTTTAATGAAAATCAGGAGAAAAATTATGTCGAGCTGCAGGAAGTTACTCAGTATCAGCGTGGCTGTTTTTTTTGCCGCCGCTGCCGTCTTTGTCAGTCAATCCCCGGTCAAAACGGCACAAGCATCGGAGTATAACGGGAAGCAGGCAAAGTACGTGCTTTTTTTTATCGGTGACGGCATGGGGCTGCCCCAGCGCATGGCAGCCGAAAAATACCAGAACATACAGATGGCCGTCGATCGGATGCCGGGCCAGGGAATTACCACCACCCATGCCGCCGACCGCTTCATCACAGGCTCTGCCGCATCCGCCACAGCACTGGGAGCCGGGCAGAAGACCAATATCGGCATGATCGGTATGGCACCGACTCAAAAAAAGGTCAAAAGCCTGGCAAAACTGGCAAAGGAAAAGGGAATGAAGGTGGGGATTGTTTCCAGCGTTTCGATTGACCATGCCACGCCGGCTGCATTCTATGCCAATGTTCCCCAGAGAAGCCAGTATTACGACATCGATGTGGCCCTGGCAAAAAGCGGATTTGACTTTTTCGGGGGCGGCGGAATCAAGGACCCTGAGAACAAAAAAGATAATGCAACCGAATTCAAAGGCAATGCAATGGAACTGATCGAGAAGGCCGGTTACAAGGTTGTCTCTGACAAAGATGATTTCAAGGCACTGAAACCGGGCGACGGAAAGGTTTTTGCGTATAATGAATGGCTCCAGGACGGCATGGCTCTCCCCTATGCCATGGATATGGGACCCAAGGATATTACCCTGCCTGAATTTACAAAAAAAGCTATTGAGATGCTGGATAACCCCGACGGCTTCTTTCTGATGGTCGAAGGAGGCAAAATTGACTGGGCATGCCATGCCAATGATGCGGCGGCTTCTATCCACAACACCCTCAGTTTTGACAAATCGGTTCAGGCCGGGCTCGATTTTGCAAAAAAGCATCCGGATGAAACTCTTGTGGTTGTAACAGGTGACCATGAGTGCGGCGGGCTGACCCTGGGCTGGGCCGGCACAAAATATGCCAGCAATTTTGAAATTCTCAGCCACCAGAAAGTATCTTTCCAGAAATTTTCCGATGAAATTATGAAACAATTTAAAGCGGAATGCGGCACAAGCTGCAGTTTTGATTCGATAAAACCCCTGATCACCCGGAATTTTGGTTTGAAGTTTGAAGGGGATGCCGGAAAGGATCCTCTGGTTCTCAAACCCCACCACGTAGAACAGCTCGAGACAGCTTTCAACCAGAGCATGGGCGGGGAAAAAACCGCCTCCCTGGATGAGTCCACCAAAATCCTGTACGGCGGCTATGACCCCCTGACCATTGCCATCACCCACAGGCTCAACAACAACGCCGGGCTGGGGTGGACCTCTTTCAAACACACCGGCGTGCCGGTTTCCACCTCTGCAATGGGTGTAGGATATGAAACATTCAACGGCTACTATGACAACACGGATGTGGCCAAAAAGATAATGGCGATAATGGGAATCCAACCCAGGGTCCATCTGCTGTCTGAATCATCAAATGCTGCTAACTTGCAGGTGGCTGCAACTCAATAAGCTAAGACTCGGGACCGGTTCTTTACCCTTTCGAAAGGCGCAGACAGGCTGTGTTGCGCCTTTCGAAACCACAATGAGTCACAAGCTGGGTCATTTTACATATGAGCGAAAACACAAAGCGGGATGTCCTTCTAGTGGGCTTTTTTTTCATTTTGTCCCTTGTTCTGATTTTTCTTCCCACCGGATTCGAGAACCGGATAGAAAAGGATGTCCAGCGTTGCCGGGGCAGGATCATGGATGTGGATAATTCCAGTATCCAGCAGTTCGGCATGGTAAAAACCGGGGATCAGGGTGTGGTTGTAAAAATCCTTGACGGCCCTTTTAAAGGCAGGACTTTTAAAGGAAACAACCCCCTTCTGGGGCAGATGGACAAGGACAAAATTTTTGCCGCAGGAGATACCGCCCTCGTGGTTCTCTCATTGAACCCGGAAGGCGAGGTCGTTTATGTCAATCCTCAGGCCCATTACCGTATCGGTATTGCACTGGGGCTTTTGGGGCTGTTTTCCATTTTTCTGATCGTTTTTGGCGGATGGACCGGGATCAAGGCTCTGCTCTCCTTTTTCTTTTCCGGCCTTATGCTGTGGAAGGTTCTTGTCCCCCTGATGCTCAAGGGAGTAGATCCGGTATTGTTATCCCTGGGGGTGGTGGCCCTGCTGACAGGCTGCATCCTCTTTCTTGTTGCCGGGCTGACAAAAAAAGGCGTCGTGGCATATCTCGGAGCTTTTCTGGGAATCTTGTCCAGCTGCCTGCTGTCGCTTTATTTTACCCGGGCTCTGCATATCCACGGTGCGGTCATGCCTTTTTCCGAAACCCTGCTTTATTCCGGTTTCGGCCATTTGAACCTGACCCGGATCTACATGGCAGCTGTATTTCTGGCAGCATCCGGAGCAGTCATGGACCTGGCCATGGATGTGTCAGCAAGCATGGATGAACTGGTGCACAAAAAGCCGGATATCACGCCGAAAGAAGCCCTGGTCTCAGGATTGCGGGTGGGAAGATCCGTTGTGGGCACCATGACAACAACCCTGTTACTGGCCTATTCCGGGGGCTACATTACACTGCTCATGGCATTCATGGCCCAGGGTGTACCACTGGCCAACCTGTTC
>CAYNHL010000251.1:0-1936 GCA_964397015.1 uncultured Desulfobacterales bacterium
CCTTCAATGACTCGGCCAATGAAAAATACAACCGGAACTTGTGAAAATCAGTCTGCCGGGGTATAGTAACGATCAAAAAAAAGGGGGAATCATGAAAAAACTGCCCCTGGGCATACAGAACTTTCCTGAAATCAGGACAGAAAATTATGTTTATATAGATAAAACACCCCTGGCCCTGAAACTTGCCGGCAGCAGCAAGTATTATTTTCTTTCAAGGCCCCGGCGGTTCGGAAAATCCCTGTTCCTCGATACTTTGAAATGCCTGTTTGAAGGCAGAAAAAATCTGTTCAAGGACCTTTTTGTGTATGACAAATGGGACTGGGATAAAAAATATCCGGTTATCAAAATAAGTTTTGGCGGTGATGTCTGTCAATCTTCCGTGCATCTTGAAAAAACCATTACAGGACTGCTTCAGAAAAATGAAAGAGACAACGGGGTAACGGCGGCAAACAAGGAAACCATCGGCAACTATTTCAGGTTTCTCATCGAGGCCTGCCATGAAAAGTTTCAGATGCCGGTGGTGGTGCTGGTGGATGAATATGACAAGCCGATTCTTGACAATATCACCCGGGAAGACACTGCCCTTGCTGTCAGAGATATTTTAAGGGGATTTTATTCTGCCATCAAGGATGCGGATGAACATATCCGGTTCGCCTTCCTTACCGGCGTGAGCAAATTCAGCAAAATGAATCTTTTTTCAGGGTTGAACAATCTGACCGATATCACCCTTGACAAGCGGTACGCAACCATCTGCGGTTATACTCAAAAAGACCTGGAAAACAGTTTCAAGGATCATATTGCGCAGACTGTTTCCGGTGATAAAGCAGATCTTTCGGAACTGGCAAAATGGTATAATGGGTATTCATTCACAGGAGAACCGGTTTACAATCCTTATGATATTCTGCTTTTTTTTGACAACGGCGGACAATATAAAAGCTACTGGTTTGAAACCGGTACCCCTACATTTTTGATGGATATGATCCGGGATAAGCAGTATTTTCTACCGGACCTGGAAAACCTGGAGGTGTCGGAACAGATACTTAACACCTTTGATATCGGCAATATCCCTGTTGAATCATTGATGTTCCAGACCGGATACCTGACAATTCAGTCTGTAAAACCTTCCAGAATTCCCCATATCAACCGGTTTTGCCTTGGTTTTCCCAATTTTGAAGTCAGGCATGCATTTTTAAATCATTTTCTGGATTACCTTGCCCCACAGCCACAGCATCCGGGGGATGGTTCAAGATGATCTTTATGTCTGCCTCTAAAATCGGTCAGGCGGCAAAAACCCTCTGGAACAGATCAAAGAAAAAGGCTATTTTGAAAAATATTCAGGAGATGGCAGAAAAATATTTCTCATCGGCATTACATTTTCCAGGGAAAAACGAAATTTGACCGGGTTCGATTGGGAACAGATATGAAACAAAGTCATTCATCCCATATAAACCCACCATAAAAGGACCGCGCATGGACTGTCCGAGATGTAATAAAACCCTTATGCGAATCAACCAAAGCCGCCCCGGCACCCAGGATACAAAAAGAGTGTTTTACTGCGAACATTGCGGATGGGGGAAGGAGCAGCTTAAAAAAAAGGAACGAGCAGATATACCGGTCTCCGAGGATGCGCCAAATCCAGCGACTTATATGTGGCTTAAGCTCGGGGGTCTCTGGATCGTCTCTGCCGCGCTCGTTATCGTCCCATACCTGCTGATTGTTCACATTCCCTCGCTCTTTTCAGGCGCCGACCCCGCGATGTTCGATGCAGAGGCGGGCACCGCCAGGCTGGTGGAGGCGCTGAACCCCGCGTACTGGATCATTGTGGGCACCTATGTCGCTATTTGTGCATTATTCCAGCCGCCCGACGTCGAATGGAACGATATGGGATGGCTGGGGGGATTGGTGAACAATCCGTTTTCCTACTCCGACGATATCA
>CAYNHL010000251.1:1946-2882 GCA_964397015.1 uncultured Desulfobacterales bacterium
CCAATAATTTTATGCAGATAGAATTTTAAATTTTGCCGGCATGATAATTACATGATATAATTTTTGATAAAAACAGTGCGCATAAAGAATCTATGGAGGGCTTATTCCATGAAAATAAATTCCAACATCCCCGGTATGTTTGCCAAAAGGCAGATAGGTGATGCATATGCATCTTATGCAGATTCTATAAAACGGCTATCAACAGGGAAAAAAATAAACAAAGCGGCTGATGATGCATCCGGAATGGCCATTGCAAACAGATTGAACAGCCAGGCTGCCGGCATTGGCCAGGCCATCAAAAATGCAAATGATGCAATTTCTGTGACCCAGATTGCAGATGGTGCTCTTGCAGAAGCTGCAAGCCTGATCAATACCATAAAAACTAAATCCATCCAGGCATCGAGTGACAGTCAATCACATGAAAGCAGGGCAGCCATCCAGTCGGACATCGAGAATGCTTTGAAATCACTTGACCAAATTGCCCAGACCACTTCATTCAATGACCAGAAACTTCTTTCGGGTTCATTTACAGGCAAACAATTTCAGGTAGGCGCATATTCCGGTGAAACTGTCGAGATATCCATCGGGGCATCTGATTCAGCACATCTTGGTTCTGAAAAGAACGGCAGTCTTTCCAATATTGATGTCACGACTTTTGAGGGTGCCCAAAAAGCAATTGAAGTTGCAGACGCGGCTCTCGAACAGGTTAATTCGATACGGTCTTCAATAGGAGCGACACAGAATCAGCTAGCTTCTACGATTAACAACCTCTCAAGTTCACAGACAAATATTTACGCTTCGGAATCCACTATCCGGGATATTGATCTTGCTGAAGAATCCATGAATATGTCACGGATGGAAATACTTATAAAAGCACGTACCTTTGCGGCTGCTCAGGCAAACGCCTCACCTAAAAACGTAATGAATCTGTTAGGC
>CAYNHL010000252.1:0-2858 GCA_964397015.1 uncultured Desulfobacterales bacterium
CCTCGGCAGACAGGCTCTTGTCACTGGTGCTCAACAGATATTTGCCATCAAGCTTTTCCGCCTTCTTGACTTTGGCCGTATCCACTGTCAGTTTACCGGACTTCAGTTCTTTGAGATACCTGCTCATGGATCTGTGGGCCAGGAGAGCATATTTCGTTTTGAGGTACGCTTTGCCGGATTGCTTTTCCAGAGCTTCCAGCTCGGCCTTGATCCGTTCCAGGTTTCTTCTTCGGACATGGCGGTCGTGTTCAGCCTGTTCCGGATTATAGGCAATGACAAATCGCCTTCTGCCTGCACCCTCGCCAGCGAAGACCTCTTTGATATGGAGATTCTCTTTTATGATCTTAAACCGGCCGCCCCGGTTCAGGACCTCTTCATTTATAGTGGTTCCCCGGAGTTTTTCACCCAGGATATACTGCCCCCCGGCTCTTTGCAGATTGCGCCGGTTCTCTTCGCTGGTCATGCCCCGGTCCATGGCCCAGATTACATTGCCCAGCTTCCAGTCATTCATATCCTTCTGGACCTGGTCGACACACTTGGCATCATTCTGGTTGCCGGGCAGCACCCAGCACCTGACAGGGATACCTTCCCTGGTAACGGCCAGTCCGATGGTGACCTGGGGCAGGTCATCTCTCTTGTGTTTGGATTTGCCATATGCCAGCAGGTCCGAATATGTCAATAATAATTTTTGAATTCGTGTGCCCACATGTTTTGAGCTTAAAACCAATATTCGGCCTGATTTTATTGAATATTTTGACAAAATCCTTAAAAAAATGATCCTATGACTGTCGAACACAGGTTACAGACAAAAATATCACCATACCGCCTGATCCATGATCATCATAACCGACAAAGGGGACAAGCTTTTGATCGGTACCAAGACCTTTGACATAAAATCACACGGCAGCGGCATCCGCTCATTTTACTGGAAAGGATAAAACCATGAAATCAATAATTCTCACCCTCCTGTTTCTTATAGCCGTTGCCGCAGGCGCAACAGCGGCAACATATCAATACACCGACGAAACCGGAAAGACCGGATTCACAGATGACCTGTCACAGGTCCCGAAATCCCAGCGTAACACCGCAAAAATATTTGATTCCGTGCCCGTCACGACAGACACTTCTGGTACCAACTCATCAGAGCTGGAAAAAATCTTGTATTATGACAGGGAAAGCAACATCAAGATCATCCTGTCCAAAGGTTTTTTGTTAAAAATAACCCGGAACGAAAACGGCCTTAAAAGGGTTACAGAGCTTGGTTCGTACCCGGATGCCTATCCTGAAAATCTTCCGGATCCGGGTACCCATGTGGAACCCGAATAAATATCATGAAGAGAGGTGATTTGACATGAAATATCAGGTAAATATCAAGAAAACTGAAGAAGGATATGCTGTTTGGATACCTTGATTGCCTGGTTGCTGGTCCCAGGGATTGACGGAAGAGAAGACTCTTGAAAATATCAGTGAGGTCATTCAGGATTATCTTCATACTGTGAATTTGCAGACATTTGTCAAATACACGCTTCCCCCTGAGTTGACCAAAGAAATTGATTTTGCCTCGCTTACCCCGGAAAAAGGATCCCATGTTGACACTACCCTGGCAGAAAATTTTTCTGATACCGTATATACCTGTCAGCTTTCCGGTAAAACCGTTTGTTCCTGATTTCGAATTCGTTTTTGTTGATCTTTCCGCCTATTCCAATGATTTCATCAAAAAAAGTATTTTTGAGCTGGTCTCATTGCGGGTAGCGATGCTGATTATGAAAAATATTTTTGACCAGAAAAAACTGGAGCATCATTTAGTTCAATTTCTTGAAATCGGCCGGTCTTATTTTCAGGAAGAACAGGGATTGAAATTCCTTGAAACTGTGATAAACTATATTTTACAGGTAACCGAAATAGAAACAGACAAATTTGTTAAATCGATTGCCAGTGTTACAGAAAAAGGTGGAGAAATTGCCATGACAACCGCGGAAAAATTAAGACAGGAAGGTCTGCAGGAGGGCCTGCAGAAAGGCAGCTATAAAACCATGGTATCTCTGGTTCGTAATGCCGCAAAAAATGGGTTATCCGAAGAGATGATCGCCCAGATAGCCAAACTTGATATTACCCTGATCAGAAAAATATTAAACAACGAACTGGTGGAAATCCCTCTGCACCTGCTGTCAGACAATCAGCACGGATAACTCTTTGGCACGACACTGCACCTGGATTCATTTGTACTCGACCGTGCGAAGCTGTGTTAATAAAAATATCAGACGGATCGTGGTAAGGCAATTAAAAACCAACCATCCCTATTGGAATAAATTGGCCAGAAAAAAAGCTTTTCCAGGCAGGCCGGAGGGATATTCAGCAGCACACCAGTTTATTCAGCCAACCGGCCACTCATTTCAAAATGAAAATAGGGAAGTGGGGGCTTGAAAAAAAATCAACGTCCAATATCCAACCATTTCAAAAATCATTATCATTTAGAATCTGGAAACAACCATTGACGGCATAGAAGTCATACCGTTCTGGAAATTTTTCGGGATTCAGCCATTCACCTGAACCTGTGTTCGACAGTCGTGGGTTCATGAAATTCGATGACAAACCGCCGTCTGCCTGTACCTTCACCAACGAAGACCTCTTTGATATGCAGATTCTCATTGATGATTTTAAACCGGCCACCCCGGTTCAGGGCCTCTTCATTTATGTTGGTCCCCCGGAGTTTTTCACCCAGGATATACTGTCCCCCGGCTCTTTGCAGATTACGTCGGTTCTCTTCGCTGGTCATGCCCCGGTCCATGGCCCAGATTACATTAGGTGAGCGGTGGCCCAGAAGACCTTTTCCTGGATGACCGCTTCATGTTCAAGCA
>CAYNHL010000253.1:0-2825 GCA_964397015.1 uncultured Desulfobacterales bacterium
CGTGAACTTTGCAAAGGCAATGGCGGATGAAGGCTGCATTGGAATGGCGGCTTCCATTTCTTCAAATGAAAGCCCGGCTATAGTCATGGAGGTCAGGACCTTGTCCACCTTTGTTTCATCCAGTGCCAGTGCTTTTTTCATGACCTCGATACCGGCTTCCTTCTCCTTGTTGATCAGTAGCCAGGCCCCGTAGTTCAACCATCTCTCCGCGTTGGAAATATCGTATGAGGTCGCTTTCTCAAAGGCTTTTCCCGCTATTTGGCGGTCACCGGCCCTGGATCTGAAAAACCCGTATCTTTCAAGGTATGCCGAATTCAGCGGATCGATCGTGATGGCCCTGTCAAAATGCCGCCTTGTGTTTTCCGGATCGTTTTTGAACCACGCGGCAAGTCCCTGGGTGAAAGGGTATTTGCCGTCAAGAGGATCGAATTTTTCAGCACGGGCCGCAACGGTATACACCGTATCGAGCTCCTCGGTTCCGGATCTTACACTCATGCGGTAATCCTTTATACCATTATAGTAAACGGTACCCATGAAATGGGAAATATTGTAAAAAACAGCCAGCAGGGCAAAGAGGCTAAGAGCAAGGGATAATATATTTTTTTTCATGCCCGGTTCAACAGCACCAAGTCTTGTGGGGATGGCATGCTGCCGCTGGATATTGGTATAGGCCGCCGAGACCATGAGCGCTGCCATAAATGCGAACCACAGGCCGTTTGCACCGATATGCAGGTTGAAATCCGTCATGCTGTGAAAAAGGATCGCCGTGATACCGGTAATGCTGCCCATGTAAAGGTAGATGGAAAAAGCGTCCCGTCTCTGGTTGAACATCCGGTATGCCGGCGGCAGGCAGAAAGCGGCAAACACGAGCACCAGTATCACTCCTGCAGCACCTGCTTCACTGGCAAGCTCGATATAGTCGTTGTGTGCGTGGGTCAGCATGTTCTGGATATCGGCGGTCTGGTAGGATGGATAGATATTTCTGAAAGTGCCGAAACCGGTGCCGGTCAAAACAAAGTTTTTGACGATATGGCCGCTGTCCTGCCAGTATATCTGCCGGCCTGCAGTGAAACTGTTTTCGGGCTCCTGCAGCTGGCCGAAACGGCCCGTTATTCCGTCCCAGCCGAACCAGGAGACAGACAGGACAATGGCCACTGCAATGCCGATGACCATCATTGTTTTTCCCCGGGTTACACGCCTTTTCAACATCAGGAACGTAAATATGATCAGCGACAGGCAGCAGCAGATTATACCGCTGCGTGAAAGGGAGACAAATATGGATGTGGCCATCAGCAGGCATCCGCAGCCGATAAGGATATGGATATTGGCTTTTTCCTGGCTGAAAATTTCGGCAATCCCCTTGAAAAGCGAGGTGCTGGTCAGCCTTGGCCGGTAGAAAAAAAACAGCCCCAGGGTCACGGGGAATATCATTTCCATCAGGCCCGCATAATGGTTGCGGTTTATATACGGCCCGAAAATAGAGGCACTCGGTACTTTTCTGAACCACAGGGCCCGATCCTGGGTCACATAGTGCTGGAGAATGGAGGAAAAGGCCAGCAGAGCACCAAAAACCACAATGATAAGAACCGTGGTTTTCAGGGTCTCTTTATCTGTCAGCAGCTGGATGCTGATGATGAAAAAAACGATGTAGCTTCCATACCGGAAAAACTCCGATACCGTGGCTTTGGGATAAACGGAAAGTGTCATCCAGCTTGAGTCATTTCCCGTAAGGTATGCACTGGTCTGGTGAATGGCGTGGGCCCCGGGTGAAAGAAGTTTTACAAGTCCCTGGGGTAAAGGGATAACCTGGAACAGGATATATGCAAGAAACAATACAAGAATCACGCTTCCCGGAACCTGGTACAAAATTCTTTTTCCCCGGTGGACCTGGTACACAAGCAGCAGGGCGGCTGCGGCAATACCGATCTCCATGACCGCATAGGACCAGGGCTCGACCGTTCCGAATGCCAGCGGCGTAAAAATGATGATAAAATAGAAAAGGCGTTTTAAAAGGGTCTGGGACATTGGTCATGTACTACTGTCTGACGAGTAATAGTAATCCCCGTAATTATAATAATATCCGCTTTTTCTGGCATTGAACCGGTTCAGCACGATGCCGGTGATGGGGGCCGAGACCTCGTTGAGCTGCTTGAGGCCCCTGCCGAATATCTCGTATGTGGTTTTCCCGGCCCAGGTCACTATGATGACACCATCCACGTTCCGGCTTAAAATAATCGGATCGGTCACACTGGCGATCGGGGGAGAGTCGATGATCACCATGTCGTATCTTTTGGTAAACTGCGCAAAAAGGGTCGGGATACTGCTTGCGCTCAACAGTTCGGCCGGGTTCGGCGGCACCGGTCCTGATGTGAGGATATCCAGGTTTTTTAAAGGATGCTGAAACATCGGCTGGTCTTCACTCCTTGCTACACCGGCCAGCAGGGAACTCAAGCCGTAAGTGTTGGAAGCAGTGAAATATTTATGCTGGACCGGCCGCCGCATGTCTGCATCGATGAGAAGAACTTTTTTTCCGGTTTTGGCGATAGACAACGCAAGGCCGGCGCTTACCGAGGATTTTCCCTCGCCCGGGGCCATGCTGGTGGTCAAAAGGATGCGGGGCGGATTGTCGGCGGAAGAGAGAAGTACGGATGTGCGAAGCCCCCTGAAGTTTTCAGCGTTCAATGATTTGGGGTTGGCCATGATGTCCTGCAGGATGGTTTTCCCCTTTTCATTGAACATGTCAACTGTGCAGATGACCGGAATATCGAATTTTTCCTCGACATCTTCAGGAGATTTTATCGTATTGTCCAGGTATTCAAAGAAAA
>CAYNHL010000254.1:0-2760 GCA_964397015.1 uncultured Desulfobacterales bacterium
TGGTAAAGGTATCTGCATGTTCCAGCAGCAGTGCATCATCTTCAACGCGGCAGGTGGTAAAATCAGCATTTTCCTGTATGGACCACAACACCTTGCCAGATGCAGCATCTGTCAACTGGATCCGGGATATATGGATCATGCCACGGGTATTGAGGGGATGGATTCGCAGGGGCATGTGTGCTGGCAGGTCGGTTTGCGGTAGTTCCACAGATATTTGCTGCCACTCGTCCGGGGCCAGTAAAATTTTTCTGGAATGCTCTTCCCTGTAAGGATGATGCTCATCGCCGGTTGGGAAACAGACTGTGGCATACAGAAAACCTGTACCCTGATCAGAGGCGAGAAGGATCCGCCTGCGGGATATTTCCCAGTTTATATCAGCCTGTTCATAACTACTGAGGGCTGACACAAGGTGCTCCATAATTTCAGGAAGAAAAAAGGATTCAGACGGGGCAGGCGATGACATTTCAGGTTCAGATGTCAGCAATGCCCTGCTTCGGGCCAGATGAATACCATCATATATCTGCGTATAAACCGCATATCGGTTTTCAGTTGATCTGCCTTCAAGCAAGTGATATTCGTCCGGGCGACAAAATGCCATTAATTGATGGGCCTGTTGAGATGTTATTTCCAGTTCCTTCAAGTCAAACTGCTGCCGGATGGATGAAAGACAATGCACTGGATCGGCCTGAAGTTGATCATATATCAAAATACAATGTGACCCTGCCTGGCTGTGCATGAGTGCCTCACGGGTATAGCTCCACCAAAGCAGATGTCCCTTTGGTTTGTCAATACCCTGGTTGTGGTGTAACCATGCAGCAACTTCAGATGGATGGCGCACCATGATCAGGCAATGGGGTTCTATTCCCTTTTCTGCTAAAATCTGCTGCCATAGAGGTAACAAACGGCAGAGTCGATAATCTTTGATGGCCCGGAGTCTGCTATCGGTAAACTCCCGGTCGATGAAATCAACGATTTTTTCCCTGGCACAGGCCGCGGCTTTTGTTTCCAGCCAGTCATGAGGCAATGCACCCACCATATCCCATCGGCATCCAAGATCACGAAGGAGTATCTCGTGGATCAACGTCAGGTCCGAATTTTCAAAAGATACAGAACGACGGGTTGCATCTTCGGTCATCAGGTTACTGCCCAGATGAATCCCAGATCCCTGAAGGCAGCTGGCCAGCAAAGAAGCCCCGCTTCCCTGCATACCCGTGATCATCACAATTTTCTGTAACGGTTTCATATTTGATCCTGAGGTGAATTTTTTTATGGGTGAACCCTACTTACAGCACGCATCATTTTTTGAAACACAACAGACCAGTCATGCCGGCCGGCATATTCCTGGAAACTTGCAGCTTGTCCCTCTGATTTACTGGCTGCATTTTCCACAGCCTTTTTTACCAGGTCTGTAAATGATACCAGATCATGATACAACCATACAGGTGCTTCCATTTTTTCAATTTCCGGCCAGGCCGCACTGATCACAGGCAGGCCGGCGGCCATATATTCCAGCAATTTAAGAGGGCGGATGCCCTGGATCAGGCCGGGGTGGTTTTTCACATCAAAGGGGATGATGCCGGCCGTGGCAGCTTTCATGAGCTGCGGCAGATCCGTGTGAGGCACCGGGCCGGTGAGATGGATGTTGCCGGGCAGAGATTTTGTGGCAATCTCTCTTTCCACCGGACCTGTCAGCACAAAAGACACATCAGGCAGGGTGCCGGCGGCCTGGATGAGCAATGGCAGATCCACGCGGATATCGATCATGCCCGTGTACAGGATCACCGGATCAGGGATGCCTGCCAGGGCCGGGTGGCGCGGCCCAGCATCTGCGCGGTTAAACTTTTCAAAGTCCACGCCGTTAGGCACATGCAACGGCGGGCGGGCAGCCCCGAGGGATACGGTATATGGTTCGAGGCTGCGGGCGGAATAGACGGTCAGGTCTGTTTTGGCTGCAATTTTTTCCGCCAGGCGCCGGGCTTCTCCCCCCTGCCATCCGGGAAAGGATGCATGGTGATCCATGATCCGGAATATGGACTTGCGGCAGGTCACATGGTCCAGCAGAAATTGGTATGACAGGTTATCGATGTACAGCAAGTCCACAGGGTTTGGCAGGGCAGCTGGAATACGTTTGGCCCGGGATGCTGCCGGGGAGATGATTGTCCGGTGCCAGTGTCTGGTCACCAGAGGATGACGCAGCGCGGGAACCCCTGCCGGCGCCACCAGGGAAACCGGAATATAAGAATACAGGGCATTGTCCTCATGGATGGAAGGACTTTTGCCCGCACACAAAAACCGCTGCCGCACCTCCCCCCTGCAGGCAACCAGATCCGGCAGATGCAGCGGGGTCACCGGCGCTGACACATAATGCACCTGCCACCCGTTTCTCACAAACTGCCTGGCCAGATGCTGACTTCCCACCTGCAGCACCGACCAGTACGGATGCGTACACCCCATGATAATAGTGGGTTTTATAATGCTTTGAACACCTCTATGGTCTTATCTGCGGTTTTTTCCCAGGAAAACCTTTCTGCCTGGGCCAGGCTGCTGGCCCGCATGGTTTCATACATCGCATCCGAGACGAAGATGTCACGGATCAACCGGGCCAGACCGGTGGCATCATGGGGATCGCACAGGGCTGCCGCAGAACCTGCCACCTCCGGCAGACTGGCGGTATCGGCACAGATCACCGGGCATCCACAAGCCATGGCTTCCAGCACAGGCAGGCCGAAACCCTCGTAAAAACTAGGATACACAAATGCC
>CAYNHL010000255.1:0-2664 GCA_964397015.1 uncultured Desulfobacterales bacterium
TCAGGTGCAGATTCCTGAAAATGAAATTCAGTGTGATGCGATCCGGGCCCAGGGCACATACCGCAGAACTCTTGCATGCTTACTTTTGAACGGGGTTGTAGAATGAGGAAATATACTTGAATACAGCATATTCCCGCTCGGCAAGCCCTGGTTCCTTGTTCCGATACAGACGATACAGTTTCAGGTGTACCCGGCGTTGGCCGTAATTGATTTCAAGGGACTTCCTGTAGGCCTCCAAAGCCTCTTGCGCTCGATTTTTTTTTAGCAACAGATCACCCATGGTTTCATATTTTTGAGCCGCCGCAATGGAGTTGTCCGGGATGTTTTCAATGCAGGCCGATGCTTTTTCAAAATCGTCGCGGTAAAGGTATATGCCGGCCAGGGAAAGGGCTGCAAAGGCCGAGTAAGGATGTTTCTGTCCGGCTGATTGTTCCCAGAGGGCAATCGCTTCTTCCATTTGCCCTTTGGATGCCAGGATGGAGGCGTGAATGTTGATGTATGCGGTGAAATCTTTATTTCCGGGTATCGGCGAAAAAGCCAGGAGGAAAAAAAGAAACACCAAGGCAATATAAATACCTGCGGGCATCAATCTTTTTTTCTTTACTGCGGCAAACAGCCAGTCAACCCCCATGACCGCGAAGGGAATCAGAATGACCATTAGGGGCAGACGGATGCGTATATTTGAAAAGAAGATGATCATGGTGGCACCATAAAAAATGCAGGACAAAGTAGCAATGGTTCTTTTGCGGGAGGAAAAACCCAGCAGAAAAAGTCCCGCCATACCCAGAGGCATTATCAATCCAATGGTGAAAAAGGGCCATTTTAAAAATGAGATATGGGTCTTTAAAAATCCCGGGTGATGATTGTCCGCCGACTCATAGCTGTTAAATACCGCCATAACCTTGAGAACAGTTTTCCAGATGAAATCAGCCGGTTGCTGCGTTACATACTTTATCACCTCCCTGGTCCAGTAGGTCGATGCTTCCCCGGCGGTTAGCTTTTGATCTTGACGTCTGCTTGCCTCTATAATAAAACCAATCGCCTGTTCAGTGACCGTTGAGGCGGCAAAAGGAACCGGCCGGTAGTAGGGCAAGGGATTATAAGGATTGTTGGCAATATAGAGATTGAATCCGCTGGCGGGAGTCGGTTTTATTTCTTTGGTCAGCCTGTAATCCCGCATTGCAAAAGGTAAGACCGTTATCGCAAAACCCACAACAATGCTGCAGACAATTAGAATGCCGGTACCCCAGGTGCTCCGGTCACGGATGAGAGACCAGCCAACGCAGATCAGGGCTGGAGGCAGCATGATAAGTGCATTTGGGCGAACATTTATCAGCAGGCCCATGATCACTCCTGCTGAAAGCGCTGCTGCCAAAGCACCACGATTCCATGATCTACCATTGGCTAAGATAAGATCAAGCAGCGCAAGGCAGGCGTAAATAAAGCCGGAAAACAGGAAAACAGACATTGCGGTTTTGTGCAGTACGACGGAAAAAAAGATAAAGGGTTTATACAAAGAAGCGATCAAACCGGAGGCAAGGCCCACAAAATACCCACCCAGCTTCTTTCCGATTAGAAAAATCACCGCACAGACAGTAACTCCAAGCATCAGGTTCAACAGGCGGGCCCAGAAGGGGTCCGGCGACAGAAGGCTGTAAACGGCAGCCATCACATATGCAGGTAATGGCGCAAAATCCGGTACACTCAAGGCGCCCAGTTCACCTGAAACCAGTCTGAGTGCCCACTCGTGGTAGACCTTTTCATCAAGGAGCAGGACATCGCCGTACAGACTGTTTTGGAAACTGAAAAACGCTGGTATCCGAACGCTAATGGCCATCAATATAATCAGGACCATAGAATACCATGGATGCTTTTCCAGGAAAGAGAAACCTTGTCTGGTGATGGCAGCCAGACTCATCAGCGCACAGCTTTCAATTTGGCAACGACCTTATAAGTGGCGATCAGTTCCAGAAGATTGAATTTGGACTTCCCCCAGTTCCGGGAACCGAATTGTATGGGAATTTCTACAACTGATTTTGCAAGCTCAAGAGTTTTGCACAGGAGATCCACCTTATAAGCAAACCGGTCAAGAGCCATCAGGCCGTTCAGGTTTATCTGGTCTAAAACGCCATGAACCCGTGTCAGCTTCAACCCGGTGGTCAGGTCATGGACATCGCTTATGCCCAGCCTTTTTCTTGCAAACCGGTTCCCCATGGTGCTGAAGGTTTTCCTGTAGCAGGCCCATTCCGGTGGAATAGAGCCGCTCATAACAAACCGGGAGCCTACCACATAATCAGCACCCCTGATAAATGCCGCTATCATGTCTGGCAGGTAACCTGGATCGTGTTGAAAGTCGGCATCCATTTCCACCACTGCATCAGAGTCAAGCCGCTCCATGGCAAAGGAAAACCCCCGGATACAGGCATGGCCAAGCCCTTTTTTTGTCCCGCTGGACAGGTGAAGCCGGCCAAATTGTTTTTGATGTTCCCTAACGATCCGGCCAGTCCCGTCCGGGGATCTGTCATCAACTACCACCAGGTGCATCTCGGCATGTTCAACAGCCGGAAAGACCGTCTTGAAAAGGGTATGGATCATTTTTTTGATATTGGCAGCCTCGTTAAAGGTAGGTATGATCACTGTAATCCGCATTGTTGTTCCTTTTGC
>CAYNHL010000256.1:0-2630 GCA_964397015.1 uncultured Desulfobacterales bacterium
AAGTATTTCCTACATCGAAACTCCGCTTCCAACACTGGCTTCCATAACCCTGCTGGGCTCTTTCATGTGTATTCTTTTAGGGCTTCTGGCTGAAATGATCATGCGTACTTATTATGAAACCCAGCAGAAAAGCATCTATATCGTGGATAAAAAGAACAATATCATAGAGAAAGAAAACTGATGTGTGGTATCGCCGGATTTGCAGGGTTAGGCAGTCAGCAGGATATTGAAAAAATGACACAAGCTCTTTATCACAGGGGACCTGATGAAGGCGGGTTTTTTCATGATCCTGACAAGTCTGTTTTCCTGGGTCACAGGCGTTTGTCAATAATTGACTTGAGTGACGGAAGGCAGCCCATGCAGACCCTTGATGGCAGCCTTGTCATCACCTATAACGGAGAAATTTACAATCATCTGGAGCTTAGACAAGAGCTCGAGAAAAAAGGGCACAGGTTCGTATCCGATCATTCAGATACCGAAGTTCTCCTGCACGGGTACCGGGAATGGGGAAGGAGCCTTTCTGAAAAACTGAACGGCATGTGGGTCTTTGTCCTGTACGACAGGCAGAACAACCTGCTGTTCGCCAGCCGGGACCGGTTCGGTAAAAAACCTTTTTTTTATACAATCCAAAATAAAACCTTTTCTTTTGCTTCAGAGCTCAACGCCCTGGTGCGGCACACCTGTGTAGAAGCCCGGGTGTCTGAAACAGGGCTTAAAAAATATTTTGCCTATGGTTATATCCCTGCTCCGGGTACGGTGTACAAAAGGATTTACAAGCTGCCGGGCGGCCATAACCTGGTGTATCATCTGGCATCAAAAGAATTGAATATCGAAAAATACTGGGAGTTCGTGATCGAACCCTTTGACCGGATACCTGAAAACCCTGAAGAGCAATGGGGAGAGCAGCTTCGTGACCTGATTTCAAAAGCGGTAAAAAGGCGCCTGATATCTGATGTGCCCCTGGGTGTTTTTCTCAGTGGCGGGATTGATTCATCGGCCGTTGCTGCTTTTGCCTCATCCTTCATGGGCCCGGGCGTATTGAAAACCTTTTCCATTGGTTTTACTGAAGACAGTTTTGATGAATCCGCTTTTGCGTCAAGGGCCGCATCTTTTATCCAAAGCGATCACCACAGTGAAGTGCTTTCCCTGGAGCGTTCGAGAGAGCTTTTAGAACAAATTGCTTCAAAACTGGATGAACCTATGGGAGACAGTTCTTTGCTGCCCACGTTTCTTTTGAGCCGGACCACACGAAAACAGGTTACCGTGGCCCTTGGCGGAGACGGTGCAGATGAGCTGTTTGCCGGATACGATCCCTTTCATGCCCTCAAGCTGGCAAGGCTGTACTCAAAGATCATGCCCCGTCCGGTGCACAAAGCCATTCAATTGATCTGCAGCCGGCTGCCGGTCTCCCACCGGAATATGAGCCTTGATTTTAAAATTAAGCGGACACTCAGGGGACTGGACTGGCCTGAAAAATTGTGGAATCCCGTGTGGCTGGGACCCCTGTCGCCTATAGAAATTGCCGAGCTGTTCAATGAACCGGTGGATATAGAAGAATTGTATTCCGAGGCCATCGAACAATGGGACAAATGCAGACAGAAGAACATGGTTGATCAGACCCTGCAGTTTTATACCCGTTTTTACCTCCAGGACGATATTCTCGTGAAGGTTGACCGCGCCTCCATGATGAATTCTCTGGAGGTGAGAGCCCCGTTTCTGGATAAGGACCTGGTCGATTTCGTCCGGAAGATCCCGGCAGCGTATAAATACAGGAACGGACAAACCAAGTATATTTTGAAAAAAGCCTTGGAGGGGGTTCTGCCCAAAAGCATATTGTACCGTTCTAAAAAAGGATTCGGTATTCCTGTGGGCCAGTGGCTCAAGCAGCCTTTTTTCGACCTTTCTCCGTGTCTGTATCCCGGTATACTGGATCCTGGCTTTACAAGAAGAGCAAGGAGAGCACATCTTTTGGACAGGCAGGATAACAGGGCCTTTTTATGGAACTACTGGCTGCTTAAAACCTGGCAGGCAGCTGCATGATCACATGAATATCCTTTTGATCAACTATGAGTTTCCGCCCCTGGGTGCAGGTGCTGCAACAGCCACATATCATATCGGAAAGGAACTGGTTTCAATGGGTCATGCCGTGACGGTTCTGACATCCTCCTTTCGGGGAAATACCGGTTTTGACAAAAAAGAGGGGATGACCATCTACCGGTGCAGGGCGATACGGAAAAAAATCTCGGAATCCAATATCCTGGAAATGATGTCCTATACCGCATCTGCCTTTATTGTCGTTCCATGGCTTGCTGCAAGGCAGAAAATAACACACGCCATCGTTTTTTTTTCTTTTCCCTGCGGCCCCATAGGATTATGGATGAACTTTATTTTTGGTATCCCCTATATCGTTTCTCTACGAGGCGGGGATGTCCCGGGAAACGAAAAAAGGCTGGACAGGATCAATACTGTGCTGAAGCCCTTAAGAAGGCTTGTTTTTAAAAAAAGCATGGCTGTTGTCGCAAATTCCTCCGGGTTGAAAGAGCTTGCAAAAAAAGCTGATCCCGTGTCTGTTTCAGTAATTGCCAATGGTGTTGATACAAGCTTTTTTTCACCATCTCCCAAGCCTGAAC
>CAYNHL010000257.1:0-2623 GCA_964397015.1 uncultured Desulfobacterales bacterium
TTTACCGCCAGTCAAACAAACTGGGAAACAGTCTGGCAGATAACGGAATCTACAAAGGTGACCGGGTTGTGATTCTCATGACCAACTGCCTGGAATGGCTCCCGGTTTATTTTGGCATACTGTCCAGCGGGGCACTGGCCGTACCCTTGAATTTCAGGTTTGAATCCGACAAAATTCAATTGTGCACGACCATCGCCGCCCCAAAAGCATTTATCTTCGGCCCTGAATTCATAAATCGCATCGAGGCTGTCAAGCCGGTTCTGGACCGTACCGTCAGATTCTGGATATACTGTGGCCCAGAGAACCAGCGTCCTGAGTGGGCCATTTCCTTTGACGTGTTTGTCAAGAACTATTCTCCGGAAGATCCTCCTGAAATGGACATGGAAATCACTGACGATGCAGCCCTGTATTTTACCTCCGGCACTACAGGTGACCCCAAGGCGGTCCTGCTTACCCACCGGAGCCTGGAACATGCCTGCTATGCTGAAAACAGCCATCATAGTCAGACAAAAGACGATGTTTTCCTGTGTATTCCGCCCCTTTACCACACAGGGGCCAAAATGCACTGGATGGGCAGTTTCCTGGTCGGCGGTCCGGCTGTACTGCTCAAGGGAGTCAGTCCGGAATGGATACTGGAAGCGGTTTCAGAAGAAAAAGCCACCATTGTATGGCTGCTTGTGCCATGGGCCCACGACATCCTGATTGCCATTGAAAACAATGAACTGCAACTGGACAGGTATTCCCTGGACCAGTGGAGACTGATGCACATAGGAGCCCAGCCCGTTCCTCCGACACTGATTGAAAAGTGGCGCCGGGTATTTCCAAAACAGCAATACGACACCAATTACGGACTTACCGAATCTACCGGTCCCGGCTGCATACACCTTGGAGTGAAAAACACTGACAGGGTTGGCGCCATTGGACTGCCCGGATTTGACTGGGAATGCAGAATCGTGGACAAAGCAGGACATTGCCTGCCCCGGGGGGAATCGGGCGAACTCGTGATCAAAGGTCCAGGTGTTATGAAGGCTTACTACGGCAATCCTGAAGCTACCAGGAAAACCATCCGGGACGGCTGGCTGTATACAGGTGATGTGGCCCGGTACGACAGGCACGGGTTTATCTGGCTCGTGGACCGGGTCAAGGACATGATCATCTATGGAGGGGAAAATATTTTTCCAGTGGAAATCGAAAACTTTTTCATGACACATACCGCCATAAAAGACATTGCCGTTATCGGACTCCCGGATGAACGGCTCGGAGAAATTCCCGCCGGCATAATATGTATCAAGTCCGGGCACGAATTGAGTGAACAGGACATCATCGATTTTCAACAGGAACTGCCAAGATACAAAAGGTTGAAGAAAATAATTTTTGCCGATGTTCCGCGCAACCCGACCGGAAAGATTGAAAAGCCAAAGCTCAGGCGTTTATATGCGCCTGACAAACGAAAAGACATCCGCAAGCTAATTCATTAATATTCGTTTTTTGGAGTTGGTTGAGTTAATACAAACATCCATGCCCTTTTCAAAGGAAAATAAATATGACCTGCATTAATCCGGCGCCATTATGGAAAATTTTGGGATTTTTTCTTATCTTTATTTTTTTCTTGCCCATAGCGGCACACCCTGCAACCGATCAACAATTCCTGGATAACCTGCTGGACGGTATTGAAAAAAAATACACCGGCACCGACTTTTCAGCAGACTTTGTGCAGCAGTCCCATCTGGACGCTCTGGATATCACCGAAGAATCAAGCGGGAAGGCCTATTTTTCCCACCCCGGAAAGATGAGATGGGAATACCATAAGCCCGATGTACACCAGGTGATTACCAACGGCCAAAAACTCTGGATCTACAAACCTTCGGATCGCCAGGTCATCCAGGGCAATGCCGAACGGCTTTTCAAGGATGGGGCAGGCGGCGGATTCCTGTCGGACATTGGAATCATGCGAAAACAGTTCAATGTTGCATTAAAGGAAAGAACCCCTCAGTCGGCCCGCATCCAGATGAAATCGACCACAAGCGATCCTGATATAGACCGCATCGTCATAACAGTGGACCGGAATACGTTCGAAATCCGGCAGGTAGTAACCTTCAATGTTTACCAGGACACCACCGTGTTTGATTTTTCCAATATCCGTTTCACCCCCCTTGATGAACAGATGTTTGAATTTATGCCACCGGATGGTATAGATACCATCTTTATGAACGAACAAACCGGAGAGTCACCATGAAAACGCAACTAAAAAAACTGGCAAGAGAAAAAAACGCCATCATTCTCGCCCACAATTACCAGCCCCCTGAAATCCAGGATATAGCTGATCTATGTGGAGACTCGCTTGAATTGAGCATCAAGGCGGCAAAAACCCAGGCTGATGTCATTGTTTTCTGCGGTGTTCACTTCATGGCGGAGACAGCCTCCATCCTTTCCCCGGATAAAACCGTCCTTCTGCCCGCTTTGGATGCCGGATGCCCCATGGCCGACATGGTAGAGCCAAAGTCACTTGAAAAAAGAAAAGCGGAGCTCAAAGGCATACCGGTCGTCACCTATGTCAATTCCACGGCGGCGGTAAAGGCGCTTTCCGATATCTGCTGCACATCCGCCAATGTCATCGATGTTG
>CAYNHL010000258.1:0-2612 GCA_964397015.1 uncultured Desulfobacterales bacterium
TTCTTGAAGAAGAGTACAAGGCACTGACTGATACGATTCCGAATTTATCTTATGATGAAGATTTTGTCACTCGACACCGCACAGAAGAGTTTAAAAACATCTGCCTTGAAAAAGGGGCCAGGCCTATGGAAATCGTTAACGCCGTCGACCAACTTACTGCAGTAACTCGTCTAAAGGAAATCCTTGTGCTCATGGGGTTTCAAAGACTTGGTGGAACCATCGTGCCTCCGGATATTGTTGGGGAAACAGACTGGTTACCAGCTCTTGAATTATATGGTGAGGGTATTTTTTTCAAATTTAAGGAGAAACTTCTAAGCGATTGGGAGAAAACACCGGCTGTAAAAGCCCGCGCCCTTCCCTTAGAGGAAAGATTCAAACGATCCGGGATCCGTTTTGAACACGAGATGGTTGTCTCTCCACGATTTATCCTGCTGCACACCCTTGCCCATCTTTTAATTCGACAGCTTGAAGCTGTAGCCGGATATCCAGCAGCCTCGTTAAAGGAACGCATATACAGTAAATCAGGGAAAAATCCAATGGGAGGAATTCTTGTTTATGTGGCTGTTCCTGATGTTGAAGGGTCTTTGGGGGGACTTTCAGAACTGGCAGAACCCAAAAGATTTTTACGGCTTTTAACCCAGGTGTTTGATCATGCCCAGTGGTGTTCACTGGATCCGGTCTGTTCGGAACATGAGGGTCAGGGACCGGGCTATTTAAACCGCGCTGCCTGCCATGCCTGCGCTCTGATCCCTGAACCCAGCTGTGTTTATGGAAATGTTTTGCTAGACAGAGGACTTATAAAAAGAAGTCATAATGGCAATACCGATGCGGTGCCTTGTTTTCTTACAGCCCCAAAGTTCTGAGTAGATTGGAGATAGAGTATGGCTGAACGTTCATTTGAATTGCCCGGTATTCAAGACTTGAGCAAAGAACAGGAAGAGGCCCGGGCCTTGCCCAAAAAAGGACAGTATCTTATAATTGGAGGACCTGGGACAGGAAAATCCGTACTTGCTCTCCTCCGGGCACGGCGGCATGCAAATGCCAAAGAACCCCATGTTTTTCTTGTCTTTAACAAACTGCTCCATGAAGCAAGTTGCCATCTTGGCGGCAAGGCAATTGCATGTCACCAGTGGATGAGTTGGTTTTTTAAATTATTCAAGGAGATAACAAACGAGTCTGCCCCAAGACTATCAGCAGCTCCCGGGACATCATGGAAGGATATTGATTGGGAAAATGTAAATCACATCATAGAACAACAACCCCTAGAGGCATTATCATCTAAATCTGAATATCTGATCATTGATGAAGGGCAGGATATGCCACCTGAATTCTATGATACCCTAATACGTCTCGGTTTTGAAAATTTTTTTGTGGTCGCAGATCAAAACCAGCAGATTGTCACCGGGAAAAACAGCAGTCGAAGGGATATAGAACTCCGACTGGCCATTAATTCTGAAAAAGTTATTGAATTAAAAAAAAATTATCGAAATACTGCGGCGATTGCAAGACTTGCCAGGGTTTTTTATACAGGAGACCTGGCCAGCCCTAAGGTCACATTACCACAAGAAACTGTCGAAAAAACAAATGTGCCTGTCCTATTTACATATAAAAAGAACCAGTTTAATCTGATGATTGAACGGATTCTTAAAATGGCTGACAGGGAACCTTCAAAGCTTATTGGTGTCATTACACCTAACAATCAGACCAGAGATATCTTTTTTATGGCATTACAACACGAAGCTGAAAAAATTAAATTAGACAACGGGAATCCAGGAGTCAGAACATATCATAAAGATGATCAAAAAATGGTTAATTTTCATGAAGGCGGGATTATTGTGATCAATGCTCAGGCCTGTAAAGGTTTAGAATTTGACCATGTTTTTTTGGCAGACATTGATGCATACCATTGCCGACCTGAAAACCAGGACATGCGAAAACGCCTTTTTTATGTCATGGTGGCCCGCGCCCGGGATAATTTGACCCTGCTCAGATCGGCAGATAATCCATGCCCGGTCAATTGCATTCTACCTGAAAACCCAAATATTTTAAGACAACATCCGTGAGGTATATATGACAAATAACTCAATAAACCAGCCCTCCAAAACAAAAACTCAATCTGCAAACTGGTATTTGATAACCAATCATCTGAATCTGTATTATATGATGGGAGCTGGTTTAATTCTTCCGGAAAGCGGGTTTGGCAAAAAATATTTCAAAGACCTTTCATCACTGTTTCCAGGACATATTATTCTTTTTGCTAATACAGTCCCTGCTGGTGCCATAGAAATGGCAAAAGAAGAGACATCCTACTTGATACCCTGCATTGCGCAAGTAGTTCTGGATACCTTAACCGGATCCATCATCTCAATTGACCAGCAAGGAAAGATCCGGCAAAATATTTCATTCCCTAATGACTTGGATGGCACTGAATCTGCTCTGATCATCACAGCGCCCTTGCCCATATACTGGGTAGATAAGATATATTTTGATTCTATGTTTTCGATAAGTGCATTCAAGGAAAGTGCCGGTGATTTCAAAAACGTGGACTATCAAAATTTCGTCACAAAGGTGAACAAAAAACTGTTTGAAAGAGATAAAATTAAGGGTGAAAT
>CAYNHL010000259.1:0-2611 GCA_964397015.1 uncultured Desulfobacterales bacterium
GTCGAAAAGGATCTTGTACAATATTTCTCTTTCGGATGAAAATGTTTCCCTGTCGGGTCTTATATTGAATACTCTTGTGTAGAGGCGGTGGATGGCAAAAGAGGGGATATCGGTGCCAGGATTAATGGCACTCAGCAGAAAATGAAAACAGCTCTGGTAATTTCAGCCTATGAACGGAAGCCGGACATAGAGTATCTTTTTAAGGCAAATAAAGAGACTTTTCACTTCAAGGCATCAAAAACCGCGACATTGGATGCGGATAAAAATACACTTCTGGCTTCTGAACCAGATATATTTACTGCCGGAGATATGTATTCAGGGCGGGCATCTGTGATCGATGCTGTGGCCGGAGGCAGGCGGGCCGCCCGGTCTATTCATCATTATTTGACACAAGGTGCCATATCTGTTTCAAGCAGAGAACTAAAAAGAATCAATCCTAAAAGCATCATTAAATCGGTTAAGGTAACTGATTCCATTCCGAAAGTTAATATCAAGGAGCTTCCTGTCTCTTTAAGAAAACAATCCTTTGTTGAAGAAACTCAGGCGACTATTACCGAAAGCCAGGCACTGACTGAAGCAGCAAGGTGTCTCCAGTGCGGAACGATTTGCAATGATTAAGGGCTGACTCAAAAGTGAAAATTTGCGGATAGCTTGTCACGAGACATATATCATTGTGGTGGTATCCGCTTATGATATGCGTTTTTTCTTGACTCAAATTACTTTGACCTGATACAGGAATTGAGAACCCTGTTTTATGCGTTTATTCGGTCCGGGTTAAGCGTTAAATATGCCCACAAGCAAAATGTACCCGGAACAGAACAGACACTTAAAGCGCTGGAGCGGAGATTATATGAAGATTGGTGCCGCCTTCGTTGTTTGCTGTTTGCTTTATGCCGGAATGGGCTCTGCACAGATGTACATATGGGTGGATGAGAACGGGGTGAAAAATTATTCCAATGCACCGCCCCCTTCAATTTTGAAAGGGTCACAGCACAAGATTCATGGGGAGGTTGTTTCTGAGCCCATACAGCCTGAACCTGCACATGATGACGCCGCTTTGGAGGATGAGAATGATTCGGATCAGGAAACAGACGGTCATGACAATGAATATACACAGCCTGATCCGGAAACAGAAAAAAGAAAAAAACAGGAAGAGGTAGAATTGATCAACCGGGCCTATGCAGAGACCGGACGGTTGAAATCAGAGTATAAAGATGCATTGTTTGACTGCTCTGATCGATATTTCAGGGATTCCGACAGAAAAGAGAAATGTCGCGACCGGGTCCATGACCATTTTGAAAAACGTCTGGAGCAGCTTCAAGAAGACCCTGCAATATATTTCAAATACCATGCCCGTGTCCGCTATGTGCCCCGGCACCATTCATCGTCTGCATCCAAAAGCAGCAGGCCCCGGCCCGTCCGTATTCAAAATGAGATCAGATAAAAGAGGGAGGAATAGCGGTCGCTGCCGCATCTCTGACGTCGATCCGTTATCAATCTCATGCGGATCATCCGGCATAGAACAAAATAATACAATTTTGTAATTACAGGCACCAGGCATCTGCTTTTTTGTGAACGCAAACCGGCCCGGCATGCATTTTTTTTAGCACACCGGACCGGCGGATAGTTGTAGATTCAGAATATGCGTGTTGAACTCATCCTATAGGCGAATCAGATCGCGCTTTTTATTTCAAAATCACCATAGGCCAGCATACCATGCTCGCCAACATCGAGCCCCATCATTTCTTCTTCTTCATCTACACGGATTCCCAGCGTGGCTTTGAGTAACATAAACAGCACCAGGGCAGAAACAAAACAGGGGATTGCATAGGCAACCACACCAATAAGTTGAGTCATCAGGGAGTGATCTGCGCTGAAAAGACCCACTGCAATTGTGCCCCAGATACCGCAGACCAGATGGACAGACAATGCGCCCACAGGATCATCTATTTTGATCCGGTCAAATCCCAATACAGAAATGACAACCAGCAATCCGGCGATAAAGCCGATGACAATCGAACTTGCCACGCTGACCACGTCCGCACCGGCTGTAATACCGACAAGACCGGCCAAAGAACCGTTCAGAGCCATTGAAAGGTCGGGTTTTTTCTGCAGGACCCAGGAAAGAATCATTGCCCCGATAATGCCGGCAGCCGCCGCAAGAGAGGTGGTTACGAAAACAAAGGAAACTGCCGCCGGGTCGGCAGAAAGGACGGATCCGCCGTTAAACCCGAACCACCCGAGCCAGAGGAGGAATACACCGATGGCTGCCAGCGGCATGCTGTGTCCCATGATGGGCTTGGCTTTTCCCCCGACATATTTGCCCAGGCGGGGACCCAGTACGATAATGCCAGCCAGGGCGGCCCATCCGCCAACGGAGTGCACCAGGGTAGATCCTGCAAAATCATAAAAACCCCTGGCATCCAGCCAGCCGCCGCCCCATTTCCAGCTGCCGACCCAGGGATAGATCACAGCCACATATATGGTCGAGAAAATTAAAAAACTGTGGAGCTTGATGCGTTCGGCAACCGCACCCGAAACAATGGTGGCGGCGGTGGCAGCAAACATGGCCTGGAAGATAAAGTCGGTCCAGTACGTATAAATTCCGACA
>CAYNHL010000260.1:0-2604 GCA_964397015.1 uncultured Desulfobacterales bacterium
GCTTTGCTTCAGGATCATCTGCCTTTTTCAATTCCCTGGCGTGAATGATATTAGCTGCACCGGATGCACCCATGACAGCAATTTCAGCACTGGGCCATGCAAAGGCCATGTCCGCGCCCAGGTGCCTTGAACACATGGCAAGATAGGACCCGCCATAATCCTTGCGCGTAATCAAAAGCAGCTTGGGAACAGTGGCTTCAGAATAGCACCAGAGCAGCTTTGCCCCGTGCCGGATAATACCGCCCCATTCCTGGTTACTGCCGGGAAGATAGCCTGGAACATCGGCAATGGTCAGCATGGGAATATTGAATGCATCGCAAAATCTTATAAACCGGGTCGCCTTGTCCGAGGCATTGATATCCAGGCAGCCTGCCATAACACTGGGCTGGTTGGCGATAATACCGATAGTATTACCATTGAGACGGGCAAAACAGATCACCATGTTTTTGGCATAATACTGGTGGGGCTCGAAATAGAGACCATCGTCCACAATGCTTTCTACCACCGTCTTGATATCATAGGACTGGTTGGGATTGTCCGGGATCAGGCTGTCAAGGGCGCTGTCCTCCCTTGCCGGATCATCGGTGGGCACCACAAAGGGCGGGTCTTCCATGTTGTTTGCAGGCAGAAACGACAAAAGTTTTTTGATCTGACCGATGGCATCTTCGTCAGATTCACAGGCAAAATGGGCCACGCCGCTTTTTTCATTGTGGGTCATTGCCCCGCCCAGTTCTTCAAAGGAAATTTCCTCGCCTGTCACAGCCTTGATCACATTGGGCCCGGTGATGAACATATAGCTGGATTCCTTGACCATGAAAATGAAATCCGTCATGGCCGGAGAATAGACAGCCCCGCCCGCGGTCGGTCCCATGATGGCCGAAATCTGGGGTATTACACCGGAAGCTGCGGAATTTCGAAAAAATATTTCTCCGTACCCCGACAGTGCGTCCACCCCTTCCTGGATCCTGGCACCGCCTGAATCGTTTATCCCGATTACAGGCACACCCGCCTTGATGGCCATGTCCATGACCTTGCATATTTTTTTTGCCTGCATTTCCCCCAGGCTGCCCGCCCGGGCCGTGAAATCCTGGGAATAGGCAAACACCACGCGCCCGTCGACCTTGCCATGCCCTGTGACGACACCGTCTGCAGGAATCTGGACCTGTTCCATGCCGAAATTGGTGCACCGGTGGGTCACGAACATATCAATTTCCCTGAATGTCTTGTCATCAAAGAGAATATCCAGCCGTTCCCTGGCGTTGAGCCTGCCTTTTTCACGCCGATCGGCAAGGGCTTTTTCGCCACCCATTTTCAAGATGGCTTCCTGCTTTTCTTTAAGCTCCTGAATCTTGTCTGATATGACTCCCATACCTAAATACCCTTCCTTTTTTTCTATGGTGAAGTGCCCGACCTCTAACATTCATCCAGGGTGAACCGCCATGCACAGAACCACTCGTTTGGATGTGCATCCGGGGGACATCCGAGGCATTCTGTTTTAATCCGCGGATCGATGGCAGTGGCAAAATACTCATATTCGACCAGCCCGCCTGATTTACACGGATAATCATCCAGGTTCTTGCGCTTTCTTGCCACCTGTACCCGGCATTCATTCATCTGAAATACAAAACTTTTCTCGGTTTCGTCAACAATAGATTGAGTGTTGATCAAAGAATACATCCTGAACCCGAGTGCTTTTTTCAACCCGTCAAGTCCCGGTTTCTCTCCAAGGCCCAGCAGTTTCTTGATGGCATGGGCTTCATAGGGTGAAAACTGGGCCCAGCTGGAATCATTGAACCGCTTGGCGTCATTCATCCCCCGGCTGAATTCAACCGTCTGGAACCAGACACCGTCATTGACCAGCCAGTTTTTGGCTACAGCCTCTATCAATGAAGTCAATTTGTCATCGTCCATTTTCAGCAAACCGGCCGGCAGATTGTCCTCCATGTCAAACCCTATCACATTGGAAAGCCTTTTCATCTGGATATCAGTACTTTTACGGGTCGCTGCATCCATTATTTCCAGGGCCTTTTCCAGCCCCATCTGGTGACGGATTTCAGTAAACCAGAAAGCATAATGAACAATGATTCTGTTAAACATGTCAACAAGAAACCGTGCCTTGTCTTTTTTTTCCATATCCCTTGGGTTATCTGGTGTTTTATCCATGGCATACCACCTTTTATTGAATTTATGATCGAGCGCTCGGTCAATAATATTCAAATGCAGCACCCTTGTCAAGAAATGTGACAATATTCATACAGGGTTATCGCATTTAAAAAACAATATTGACCATTGTATCCAAACCCGTATATAATTCATTATATTATGACAATGATTAACCGGACAACCAGCAGGAATTATATATAAATGACCGTCAACATAAATATTCACGTCACCCATCGCCGGCATACCAATGATCTTGAAACCGTCCAGGCAGAAGGCACGACCGTCAAAGAAGTGCTCAGCAACCTTGTTTCACGATACCCGGGTATGGAACCTGAACTGTTTCACGAAAAAACCGGCGATCTGCGGGGCCATATCGAAATTTATATCAACGGAAAAACAGCCTATCCCGGAGAGCTTGAAAAGCCTGTCTTAAAGGGTGAC
>CAYNHL010000261.1:0-193 GCA_964397015.1 uncultured Desulfobacterales bacterium
ATCCTTTACGGCAGCCGGTATGAAATCCCGCTGCACCTGTTCGGCTTTCTTTACTGACACAATCTTCCGGCAGGTTTGCTCAAAACAGGCCAAGGATATAATACAGTACCGGCAACGTGCAGAAGGAAACCAGGATACCATACCCTATGGCAGCGCTGGTTATGTCAGAGCGAAGGTGTCCGGCGGATGCCAG
>CAYNHL010000261.1:203-2601 GCA_964397015.1 uncultured Desulfobacterales bacterium
ATGTGCGCGGCGGTTTGATTCAACGCAGGTTATTGCCAGGTCTAAAAGTCTGAGGGGATGCCAGCACACCGGCCATCACCATTGTCGGCATGCCTGCCTCGAACACGCAGATATTCAGGATGTCGTCTTTGACTCCGAGAAGGAGCAAAATAAAAAATGCGATCACTGGAGAAACGATCATTTTAAAGCTGATTATCATGGCCAAAGGCCCAAGATTGGAGACCGGCTGGTTGAATTTCATCTGTGACCCGACAGAAAAAATCACCAGGGGTACAAGTGTATTTGAAAGGCTTTCCAGAATGGTATGAACCAGTGATGGAAAAGAGGCGTCAATTAGAACGAACCCGATCAAAAGAGCGATGAATGGCGGAAATCCGAAAATTTTTCCAAGTACCGTCCGCACCGACATGGCCTGGCCCTTACCATAAAGGGATACCACGACAGTCCCGAAGGTGGCCAGGGTCAGAAACGAACCCAGCTGGTCGTAAATAATGGCATATCCAAGTGCGTCGGCGCCGAAAAAGGCCGATACGGCGGGAAAGCCGAAAAAAGAGGTGTTGCCCAGGGCCATGGAAAGCAGCACAGCTCCTTTCATGGGTCCTGACCAGTGCAGCCGCTTTGCCAGCACGTGGACCAGGACAATGGAAACAAGGACCAGTATCCAGGGAACCAGTGCCAGCACCAAAAGGTTGGGCTGGATATTGAGCCCGTTGATTTTCAGCAGTACAGTTGCAGGAAAGGAAAGGTAAATTACGAACTGGTTGAGCACCATGGACGTATTTTCCGGAAAAGCCGGCAGTCTCTGCGACAGGTATCCTAATCCCAGAAGCAGCACCATAAACCATAATTGTTCCATGTTTCGATTTCCCTGCAAAAACTTGAAAAGGCGGCCGGATATATTACCCGTTACCGCCTTTATTGACTATTGTTCCCTGTTTTGATCAGGCCATGTCCGCGTAAAAATCATTGCCCTTGTCATCCACGACAATAAAGGCTGGAAAATTTTTCACGGTGATCATGTAAACCGCTTCCATGCCGAGCTCTTCAAACTCGACCAGCTCGACCTTTTTGATAAAATCCTTGCCCAGGCGGGCGGCAGGCCCCCCGGGTGATCCCAGGTAAAACCCGCCGTTCTCTTTACACGATTCGGTCACCTTTGAAGAACGGTTACCCTTGGCCAGCATGACCATGGACGCTTTTTCTTTCTGGAATACAGGGACATAGGGGTCCATTCTCCCGGCAGTGGTCGGGCCGAATGATCCCGAAGCCTCACCATCTGGTGTCTTGGCAGGACCGGCATAGTAGATGATATGGTCCTTTAGATACTGCGGCAGCCCTTTGCCGGCCCGGTGGGCATCCATGAACCTTGCATGGGCCATATCCCTTGCAACAACGATCTTTCCGGTCAAGGACAGCCTTGTGGATACCGGGTAACGGGACAGTTCGGCCCGGATTTCATCCATGGGGCGGTCCAGGTCTATTTCCACAGGCGGGGCGATTTCCGGCTCCTTTTCCGGCAGGAACCGGGCCGGGTTGTCTTCAAGTTTTTCAAGGAAAATGCCGTCCCTGGTGATCCTGGCCTTGATCTGCCGGTCAGCGGAACAGGAGACGCCCATGCCCACGGGACAGGAAGCCCCGTGCCTGGGCATGCGTATTACACGGATGTCCAGGGCAAAATGCCTTCCCCCGAACTGGGCGCCAAGTCCGATATCCCAGGAACGCTCCAGAATCTTGTCTTCCAGGCCCTTGTCCCTGAAGGCATGAGCGCTTTCGCTCCCTTCCAGGGGCAACGCATCCAGGTAGCGGGTGGAGGCCAGCTTGACGGTTTTCATGTTGGTTTCAGCCGAGGTGCCGCCGATGACAAAAGCGACATGGTAAGGGGGACAGGCTGATGTTCCAAGTGTTTTCATCTTTTCAACCAGAAAATCCACCAGCGTTTCTTCAGAGGCCAGGATCGCCTTGGTCATCTGGAACAAAAAGGTTTTATTGGCAGAACCCCCGCCCTTTGCCAGGAATAAAAACTCATAGGCTTCACCTTCGGTGGCATAAAGATCAAGCTGAGCCGGGAGGTTGGTCCTTGTATTGACTTCCCTGAACATGGTCAGGGGGGCATTCTGGGAATAACGCAGGTAATTTCCGGTATAGGCGTTGTACACACCTTTTGACAGGAATTTTTCATCATCTGCGCCGGTCCATACCTGCTGCCCTTTTTTGCCTATGACAACGGCCGTTCCTGTATCCTGGCACATGGGATAGACCTTTTTTGCGGCAATGACCGCATTTTTCAACAACTCCAGTGCGATGTAGCGGTCATTGTCAGAACTTTGCGGGTCGTCTATGACGGCCCGCAGCTGGGCCAGGTGTCCTTGCCGGTACAGGTGGGCCATTTCCTTGAAAG
>CAYNHL010000262.1:0-254 GCA_964397015.1 uncultured Desulfobacterales bacterium
TTCATCACCACGGTGAACGAAAAACAGCTTCCCTCCCCTTTATTGGATGTCACCCGGATCTCTCCTCCCAGCAGGGCCGCATATTCCCGGCAGATTGCCAGGCCAAGGCCGGTCCCTTCGATATTGCCGCCGTGTTCCACCCGCTCGAAAGGCTGAAAAATTCGGGACAGATCATCTTCTGATATACCGATACCGCTGTCTTCCACCTCTACAATCAACCGGTATTTTTCGGTGCTGCCACCGTTCTCCGCCGG
>CAYNHL010000262.1:264-2580 GCA_964397015.1 uncultured Desulfobacterales bacterium
CACTGCGGATTCGCAGGGCAATGCCTCCCTCAAGGGTATATTTCACGGCATTGGACAGCAGGTTCGCCATGATCTGTTTGAGTTTACCCCCGTCGCCATAAAGGAAATCCGGCAATCCAGGCCCGCGCTCCACCAAAAGTCGCAACCCCTTGCCTTTGCACCGGGAGCCGAATACCGCCGCTGTGTCCTCCAGCATCCCGGCCAGGGAAAAATCTGTTTCATTGAGAACTGCCCGGCCTGATTCGATTCTGGCAACATCCAGGATATCGTTAATGATTTTCATCAGGTCATAACCGCTGCGTTGAATCACGGCTACGTCTCCCCGCTGCCGGGCCGATAGCAGCGGATCCCTGGAGAGCAGCTGGGAAAACCCGATCACAGCATTCATGGGGGTCCTGATTTCATGGCTCATCCGGGAAATAAACCGGGTTTTGGCCTGATTGGCCGCGTTTGCCTTTTCAGACAATTCAACCGCCCGGTCCCTGGCCGCCGCCAGCTGATCCCGGTTTCTGACAAGCTCCCGGTCTTTCTGGATGCGGTCCAGGCCAAAGGCCAGGTCTGCTGCCAGTTCACTGAACAGTTCCTGTTCTTCGGCATCACCTGCCCAGGGGCCCTTGACACAGACCGTGACCACACCAAGAATCCGGCCGCTGGCTGCCATAGGGCGGGTCATTCTGGGCTGGCCGGCGTATGACTCTGACAGGGGGCACTCCAGGCATTGGGTAGCTGGATCATCGATCACCACAACCTTGTTATGTTCCAGTGCCTGCTGCATACAGCAGGGAAATTCACCACGTTCCAGACGCAATTCCAGAGTTTCAAACCCACTGTCAACGCCTGCAGATGCGGTCATGACGGCACGGTCGCCGGCATCATCCAACAAAGCGATCCAGGCCAGATTATAACCCAGGGTCTTTGCCAGGGTCTGGCAGGATCTTTCTGTCAACCGTGCAGGATCTATTTCCATGGTGATAAGCTGGTTGACATTACGGACGGCCAGCAGCGCCTGTTTCAAATGCGCTTCTCTGGCATCCTGGGCCTGGATCTCTCTGTCGGCCCGATAGAGCAGGAAAAAAATGGAGCCCAGCAGGATGACCAGGACCGCGCCTCCGCCTGAAATGACCCGGACCATCAAGGAATTGAAACCGGCTTTTTCAGCCTTGATATCCATCATGAGCACCAGGATGCCTGCTTCCTTTTCGGAAGCAGGCACAATCGGTGCTGTCTGGACCTTCCACTCGCGTTCACCCACCCGCAATCCCTGATCTGCATTCCTGGACAACAGGCCAAATACGTCCCCGCCGGCAACCGTTGCCGGGTCGCCGGCAGGAAAACCAGGCGAAGCATGAATCAACAGAGTTTCAGGAAGGCCTTCCCAGTCCGCCTTCAGGCCGAGGCGCGCCATGCCCGCTTCCCACCACTGGCGGTCGATGGTATCCTTTTGGGCCATGACCGCCCATTCTCCCTTGAACCTCGAACGGGTATGTTGCAATATATCATCGATCTCCCTGGCTATCACCACAAAGCCTGTGGGTTCCCCTTCCTGAAAGACCGGCTGGACCACCCGCAGCGTGAACACGGGTGTCGGCTGAAAATGGCCGGACCATCCAGGCTCAATACCCCAGACGGATTTACCGGCGCGCTCGGCCTGAAGGGTAGTGCGCCGATTATCCGGATCTCCGGATACCCCCGGGCGATGCAATCGCAATAAAGTAATACGGTCAGTTCCAAGAAATTTGAAACGGGTTATCTGGTGTTCCCGGAAAAGGTGATCAAAAACCGGCCTGAACCGTTCAGATAAACGGTCGACATCCTGTTCGACCAGGGCTGTCTGGACAACAGGATCATGGGCAAGCGTCTTTGCTACAGCAGCCATCCCACGGGCCTGATTGGTGATATCCACGTGGAATTCGCGATGGACAGCGGCTGTTTGCAGGCGGAATCTCTCGTTTAACCTTCGATGTTCCAGAAGCATTATCAGGACACCTGCACCTACCGTGAACAACAGCACCAGAACGATCAGCGGGAGAAGCAGCTGCCGCAACACAATCCGCGGGGGACGTCCGGTATGTCTGTTTGCCGGGATTATCATTCGGTCATTTTTCTTTGAGCTGTTTTCAATTCCCCACTCCCTTTTTTAAACTCAAGCATGTTAATATATATGATCAGCTGATTAAAATCACTAAAATCAGTCATTTCCGTTAACAGTTGTCCAGGTACAAGTAATTGAACACTGCCTTGTCTTTATCGATTGGCCTGCTTCGGTGCCGTATTTTGAAAACAGCCGTCATTCGTCCGACGCAATGGAAAAAATAC
>CAYNHL010000263.1:0-2551 GCA_964397015.1 uncultured Desulfobacterales bacterium
TCTTGTCCGCAATGGTGCACAAGCCAATGAGGATTTGGAACAGCTTTGGCGGCGGATTGGCTCTTAATATCTCAAAAGAAGATAACAGCCAGGACCTTGATCTTGTGTTGGGTATTGCCCCTTATTTCCGTGTAGACAAGGATCGTGTAAATGAGATCATCCAGGAAACAACCGCTGTTGTAAGATCTTGGCCGAACATGGCAAAAAGACTAAGTATCCCATCTCGTGAGTTAAGCGTAATGAAAAGCGCTTTCCGAGTGGCAGATGAAAACACATAATTTCATTCGCGATTGTGATTAATGAAATTAATTGGACGCCCATAAAACTATAGCATACCGATAAAGAGCCCCGATAGAATCAGCTGCTTCCATACCGATAGCCCAATTATTCCAAACAGATTGACATCCCAAATCAAGAGCAGAATCGACAGGACAACTGCGGCAAGAACAGTATTGCCGGCATATTTTAAAGCAAAATGCAGCTTCTTAGCGTCAAAGACTCTGCGATTCAAAAATTTCAAACCCCAAATTGCCAAAACCAATAGGATTAAACTGAGAACGCTCCTGACAATTAATATTTTAATCCCCTCCGGAGAGTTGAACATTTCCAGGGTGAGCGCATACTTGTCTGCAAACCAGGAACCAATTTTTTGAAAAAATCCTTTTGCAATCGTTACTTCCTGTTTTCCCGATTGTTGATCTTCGGATACAGCTTGGAGGGCTTGCAGCTTGTTCAAAAATTCGGTTCTTTTTTGCTCGTCCTGCAAAACAGTAATAAGTTCCTCAAGATTTTGACTGGATACGCCAATCTGCTCCGCATCTTTTATCTGTATATCTTCAGGCCGGGAATTTTCCATAGCTTTTTTTGAGCATGACCAACGGGCACGAAAGAAAAAAAGACAATAACCGCACTCAATAAAATCAGAGCCAGGCGCAAAGTTGCAAAACTGTAGTTCTTTCTTTTGATTTACGAGGCCGGCTGAAGCGATATGTCCGCCGGAGAATCCTTTTGCGGAGTCATCCAGTCCGGCAGAGGGAATTCCTGTCTTCAGCATAAAGTATTTCCGGGGCAATATTAACTTTTCCCGCACCCGGCGATGTCGGAATTCGGCCGGCCCTGGACCGGTGCCCACTGCTTTCAGGCTTTCAGGGCCGCACCTGTTTCCTTTTTTTGGGATTTGTCTTCCCATTCACAGGCCTGTACGTCCGCCACTTCTTCCCAGCCCGTGAACATGGCCCGGGTGTGGGCCATGACTGTGGGGCCGGTGGTGATCATGTACAGATGCACCACCAGGAATATCAGAAAAGCAAAAGCCCCGGCCATGTGTAAAAAACCCATTGTTCCCAGCCGCCAGTCCAGTCCGAGCAGGGGCCAGGAATTGTAGTAGTAATAAAAAAAGCCGGTGACCATCTGGTAGGGAACCAGGACCGAGACGATCCCCAGATAGATGAGCCTTTGAAGGGGGTTGTGCTTTATCCGGACGCTTTTGGGCACCGGGTGGACGTCTCCCCTGAAAATGCCGTAGGCATAATAGCAGCTCACATCGTACAGTTTCCGGAATGTGGGTATGTAATGCCGCCATTCACCGGTGGTCACCATCCAGAACACGATAAAGATGTAAAGAACCAGCCAGGCCCAGGCACAGAAATTATGGACCGTGAACGCGGTTTCAAAACCCAGCAGCGCATAGGTGCCGTGGATTTCAAAGCCGGTGACGAGCAGCACCAAAATGAGCAGGGTCTGGGCCCAGTGCCAGAGCCGCTCAAATCGGGGATAAAGATAGATGATATTCTTTGTATTCATAATATATTTCACCTTTGTGTTTTCTTACCGGCAATCTTTCGAAAGATACCGTGAAGGATTACTGCTATCAGACTCAGGACCACACCGATCCACCCGACCATATCCAGTCCGGCGTGGTGATCCCGGCCGGGCATATAAAATCCTGCCAGATCGGCCAGGCGGCCCTCCCGGCTGTGACATTCCTCACAGTTGAGCCGGTTGTCTTTGGGGGCGACCATATGGGTAATGGGGAAATGGTATATGGTTTCCACGAACCCGAACTCGCCCCCGTATTCCAGGCCGACATATTCCATACCCGAGGAGATGGCCTTCTGCCAGTCGTAGGATCCCCAGTAGGCGGTTTCCTCCTTGGGGCTGAACAGATGCAGCGCCGCCATGGTATTGCGTATGCTGTCATAGGGTTGTTTGCCCTTGTGGACCTTGAACGGGTATATTCTGGACCGGGGGTCGTCCCGGCTGCCCATGACCCGGTTGAGTTTTATCGGATTTGCAGGGTCGATTTTATCCGTGAGGAGGGTGTATTCCAGGCCTCCGTTGAACCAGAAGTATTCGGGCACAACATTCTTGGCCCAGACAAACTCGCCTTTCTTGGTGTCATAGGAATGCTTGCCAAAAGGACCGTGCTCGGTGTAAGGTTTGCCGCCTTTCATACGTCCGGCCTCGGACCAGCCCCACCACATCTTGGTGGGAAGCTGACGGGCATAAGCCGGAATATGGCAGGACTGGCAGGCGACTTTGTCTGTGTGGT
>CAYNHL010000264.1:0-2521 GCA_964397015.1 uncultured Desulfobacterales bacterium
TCAGGACTCTTTACCTCTGGGAAGAGTTTCTGACACTTCGCCCATCATATTTTTCCTACCCTTCACTTGAGGTCGCAAGTACATATTTCATTTGCATCTCAGTGCCAGGGTAATAAACCCTGGCCAAGTTCAACTCCTCAAAAAGTTGTTTAAGTGCCATATTTGCTGCTGGCCTTGAGGCATTATGAACTCGTACTGTCAATATTTTACGCTTAGAATCAGGCAGGATGTCTGCCTCCGTAACATATAAATCCTGTAACAGCCGGCGGGCAGCAGCCATATCCACTGTTGAATTTTTCAAAATACCGGCCATTGAAGTCTCCGCACGATAGGCAATCATCTTAATTGTATCCATAAGGCGTTTTCGACCTGGAAGCAGGTGGAAAAATTTGTCTTGGTTTTCCAATTCTTCCCAGGTGATATGCTTCGGTGTCGTTTTTATTTTGACCTTTATCTTAGACAGCTCAGATTCGTGCTGCTCAATTTCTTCCAGCAGATTGGCTTTTTTATTTATCCATTTTTCATATTTCCCGGCATTGTCTTTAGTTTGAGGGTGCATAATCATTTCTGCAAATCGAGCCTGGCGATATCTAAGTTTGTTTTGGATCGAATTCCGCTTCCTTTCCAGGACTCTCCATGCCGGATTGATAACACGTTCGGTGTCAGGAAATTCTTCTGTGCCATATTCCTGAAGAAGGTCAATGGCAAAGTGTTCCATCATATATCGAAAAAAGTTTTCCTGACACCATCGGCTGAACATACGAGAACCTAATTGGGGCATTTCAAGTTCAAAAGCAGTACTAACAAGGCTTGTTTGATGCCCTGATGGTGTCAGTTTACGGATTTCACGCATCCACATGGCATCTTTCCCTGTGCCAACCTTACTCCCCATTTCTGCCAGTGACATGGTCACACATTCTCCGTTGGGCATCATTACATCATGCTCATGGAACCATTTTTCCGGCCACTTCCCATCAGGGTATTTATGGTAGGTCATACAGCTGATCCGGTATTTATGCCACATTTTACGGAAAAATGCAGGACTATAGCCTTCGCGGTCAAAAACCAGAATAAAGCGGCATTTTCCCGGGGAAGCGGTCAGTTCATCATCAGAAGGCTGATCCGGTATGTCTTTGAGCAGTCTTGGCACAATATCTGTTTCAAGGGTTTTCAACATACCGGGGTCTATGGCCTTTTCTATCACAAAAAAAGGACGGCCTATGGCATCATTCACCCAATAGTCTGTTGTGCCTCTTAAACACAAGCGTTCCCGGGATACATATCTTCTGGGCGGCTTGGTAAGCCCTCCATGGTATACTCGTACGTGGCCATCAATATACAGTGTCCCCGCTGCCTTTGAATCTGCAGACATCCAATGACGACTTAAATGGGATGCCCATTTTTCTGCTGTGTCATCAGCGCTTAGCACTTCGATTTTGTTCCTTAAACAACGTACTTCAGGTATCCGGTCAAGGCCTAGCAGCTTTCCAAACTCGCCAGGAGCGTGACCTCGTATTTGTTCCACTGTTTTAATCCGGCACAGTGCCATAAATGCCAGAAGCAAAAGAATATGAAACAATGTGTAATACCCCTTCAGGGTACCTAAAAATTGTTCTGCTCCCTCCAAAAGACCATTGGCTAACAAAGCTGGTAAAGCACACAAAACACCCCCTTTGGGCACATCCAGGCAAGATTCAAATCTTGCCGGAGCTCCACTGCAAACCCCGAATGCCGCAAAAACTCGCTCTGGTACACGAGTGCACGCAGTGCCCATCGCCTCTGCGGCCTGTCCATCAATGACGGTTCGTGCAGATTTGGTTCCGGTGGTATCGGCAGGCGATCCATCTTTTAGTCGGCCATCATAAACTGCCTTACGAAGGGTGTCATATTTAACATGGAGTTCCTCAGCAACATCTTTTTTCGACACACCGTCGTCAAGAAGACGCTGAGCTCGATCAAGAATCTCCGGCGTTAGAATAGTCCCACCAGTGCGGTAACCTCTCCGTTCAATAAAAAATGCATCAGGTCCATGCATTCTTAATTTTCGCTGAGCCCTTATAACACCACTTTTGGATATGCCGAATGCAGAAATTATCTCTATCTGTCTACATGCACCAGACTCAATCAGGTTGGCTATGGTCAAACGGAACATTCGCTGGTCATCAGGCCTGTGTGAATAAATCGGATAAATTCCAAAAAAATAATGCCAGCTGCCTTCTAGTTCCCAAACAGTTATCAGGGAGTTTATATTGGTTACACCTGCAGAAATGAACGGTAGCATTAATTGTGGCATATTACTTACCTCGCTATCAATTTTAATTCCATTTTCTGACTATAAGGTGCCATTTTTAAATTCACATTGCAATATCTATTATTTTTTCAGGTAGGAGAATGCAAACCTCTGATAATATGTGAGATTTTTAGCCAAGGAAGTAAAATTGTTCATTTCCTAAATCAAGAGTCCTGATTTTCTTGCCTTTGACCTCGACTGTGCAAATGGGGTAGTTAATTTCAGAAGGCA
>CAYNHL010000265.1:0-2497 GCA_964397015.1 uncultured Desulfobacterales bacterium
TGCCTGGCAGGAAATAGTGGATACCATGGCAGATATCATAGGTATTCCGGCAGGCCTGATAATGCGGCTGAATGAACCTGATATCGAAGTACTTGTATCGAGCGAAGGGCAGGATAACCCATACCAGCCGGGAGACAAAGAAAAGGTATGGGGATCCGGACTGTATTGTGAGACAGTCATAAAAACTCAAAACAAGCTGCTTGTGCCCAATGCCCTGGCAGATGAAAACTGGAAAAACAACCCGGATATCAAGTTAAATATGATTTCCTATATGGGTTTTCCTATTCTTTTGCCGGACGGAAATGCATTCGGTACTATCTGTGTTCTGGACAGGCAGGAAAACGCTTATTGTGGTAAGTTTGAAAAACTTGTTCTCAAATTCCGGGATTTGATCCAGACGGACCTGGAAATCATTTACATGAACAAAATGCTCAAGGATGAAAACAAACATTTAACAGATTATATTTCTGAAATTAAAACTCTGAGGGGGATATTACCCATCTGCATGCACTGCAAAAAAATCCGTGATGACAAAGGATACTGGAACCTGGTTGAAGCCTATATCCAGAAACATTCGGAAGCCAGTTTCACTCATGGTATCTGCAGGGAATGTGCTGAAAAATATTACCCTGGCATTGAAATTTAAGCCGGATGGAAGGCCCGGCAGAGACAAGAGGAGGAAATTTTCATGCAAAGAGATGATGACAGAATATCCCTGGGTTTTGAAAAGCAGACTTATCCTGCCGGCACCCACATGTGCCTTATTTACAACGATGATGCTGAGCGCCGGAAAATTATTGCAAAATTTATTAAAGGAGGCTTGAAAGCAGGAGAAAAGGTTGCCTATTTTGTGGACAATATATCGCCCATGGATGTATATGAGTGGCTGGAAAAAATGGATATCACGATACCGCAGAAAAAAATGGATGCAGTGTTCACGGCGGCAGAGGCTCAAAAAACCTATTGTCCTGACGGAACCTTTGTTCCGGAAAGGATGCTGACAACCCTTAAAGATTTTTATAACCAGTCTGTAAACCAGGAGTGTCCCCATTGTCGTGTCAGCGGCGAGATGGGATGGGCTCTGAAAAATATACCAGGGTCTGACCGGCTCATGGAATATGAATCAATGGTCAATGTTGTCGTCAAAACACATCCCGTAACAGCTGTATGCCAATATGACGCCAACCGGTTTGACGGAGCCACGATATTAAAGTGCCTCGAAGTGCACCCATACATGATTGTCCACGGGCAGGTGGTACACAACCCATATTATCTGACACCGGAAGAATTCTTAGGTCAGTATAACAGGCTATGAATTAAATCAGGCGACCGGGAGGAGTATGAATGCAAAAATCAAGATCATCGGGCAGCTCTCTGCTGCAGAAAACATTCTTCACGTTTTTCCCTCCAACAAAAAAATCTGTGATTTTTCCGTCCAGGCACTCAAAAAAATTCCCGGGGTAGCCAGATGCTGCATCTGCATCTGTAAAGAATCACACCCTGCAGGCGACCTTCTGCAAGACTTTTGCGAGGACTGCGACATAGCGGCCTGTTCTGTTTCTCAGAATGAAAAAATAACGTGCCGTTTGGAAGGCAAAAAAAATCATGAAACCTACTTTTTAAGTACACCTGCCCTTTTTTTTGGTTTTATGATTCTTGAAATTACCGATCAGGAAATATTCTCCCTTTACTCCCCGTTTGTCAGCAATTTTTCCAACACCATGACAATAAATATGGAAAATGTCTGGCAAAAAAGACAACTGCAGATAAAAAACAGTGCGCTCGAAAAATACCATCATGACCTCGAGGCCCTGGTAAAAGAGAGAACCGAACAGCTTGAAAAAAGTGAACGCCTGCTGGATATGACCCAGAAAATGGCAAAAATCGGGGGCTGGGAATGGGATGTGGAAAAGCAGACCCTGCTCTGGACCGACGAGACATACCGCATCCATGGTTTAGATCCCGGCAGTCATGAAAAATGCTCTCCTGAAAACAGTCTGAAATGCTACGATCCTGAAGACCGGGCTGTTGTGTGGCAGGCTTTCCAGCAGTGCATAAATAAAAAACTGCCCTATGATATGCAGTTTCGTATCACGACATACGAGAATCGAAGGATATGGGTCCGCACCATGGGGTGGCCGGTCATTGAAAAGAACCGGGTGGTCAAGATCGTCGGCAATATCAAGGATATATCTGATTACAAGGAACTGGAGGAGGAACGTATTGCCCTGACAAAACGACTGCAGCATGCCCAAAAAGCCGATAGCCTGGCCCGCATGGCAGGTGCCGTCGCCCACCATTACAACAACCTGCTCAATGTGGTCATGGGTAACCTGGAGCTGGCCATAGAGGATACCCCGGCTGATGCGGTGTATCTTGACAATCTCACTGAAGCCATGGAGGCAGCCCGGAGATCTGCAGAGATCGGTGGCCTTATGTTGACCTATCTTGGCCAGGGCACCGGAGAAACCAGTAAGCTTGAACTATCCGGGCTCTG
>CAYNHL010000266.1:0-2480 GCA_964397015.1 uncultured Desulfobacterales bacterium
TGTGCCCAAAATGCCAGGGCTCGATGAAAATCATCAGCTTTATCGAAGAACTTCCTATCCCTCTAGCTTCAGCCCTGTTGCCTCAGCCCAGCCGTACTCATCTTCCCGGTCTTTCAGAAAATCCAGATGGGTGCCAAAGGGTTCGGCCGTGGTAAACCCCACATCTTCAAATCCCAGTTCGCAGGCCTTTGCGATAATGTCCTCTCTGGTCAGGCCGGTCATATCACCCCCCGTTTCCGGGCCAGGTGCTGCTTTACTCTGAGGTAAAGGAGAACGCCGCTCTTCAGCGGGCACGGTTGTTTGGGTTCCGCTGGAAGAGTTAGCTTTCCGGGTACGCGACACCGAGCTCTATAGCTACGTCATTGAGACGTCGATCATAAGTCCAAAGGACAACATTACCTATAATGGCAGAAGCTAACAAATGAATATCTACGTATCCAAGGCCTCGCCCCATTAGTGAATTATTTTCGATAAATTCTAAAATTTCTGTAGCTTCAACAAGGGGTGCCGGGGGAAGTGCCTGGAGAAGCGTCAAGATTTCTGCTCGATTGCCCAAGTTACCACAGGCCAACTCTCCGATTATAAATGGATGGCAAGCAACAAAGCCGATATTTAATTGAGAAATGAGTTCAGCATCAGATTCTCTGAAATGTTTGATCCAGACATTTGTGTCGGCAAGAATCATTTTTTATGACTCCGATCTTCGACGCCTCGGCATCCGGATTTTTTTTTCGCTTCCCCCGAGCGCAGCTAAACGCTTACTGCTCTCCAGGCTGATCAAGGTTTCAAGCCCCTTACGAACAAGAGATGTTTTTTCTTTTATTCCCGTTAGTTTAGATGCTCTCTCAACAAGGTCATCTTCGATATTTAATGTGGTTCTCATTTTTTTATCCTTTCCTGTCATATGCACAAATAATACATATTAATATGTATTATTTAGATGGAAAATGCAAGGATTTTTGAGGAGAGCTAAAAAGTTTTGCAGGCCTTTGCGACAATATCCTCTCTGGTCAGGCCGGTCATATCACCCCCCGCTTCCGGGCCAGGTGCTGCTGTACTCTGCGGTAAATGTCTGTTGCCATCTGCCCTTTTCCTTTTTTTGTTTCGCGTGTTTACGTTACCTTGTTCATAACCTGCCGGGATCAAAATACCGGATCTCATACTTGTAGCCCTGTTCCACCAGAAATAACTGGCGGTTCAATGCAAATTCCTGTTCGTCCGTGCCCTTGGATACCAGGGTATAAAACCGGGAAAGCTTTTCCTTGGGCCTAAGAATCCGCCCGAGGCGCTGGGCCTCTTCCTGTCGGGAGCCGAAAGTGCCGGAAATCTGGATCATGACATTGGCATCGGGCAGGTCAACAGCAAAATTGGCCACCTTGGAAACAACCAGTACCCGGCAGGTTCCCTTCTTAAAGTCCTCGTACAGTTTTTCCCTGTCTGGATGCCTGGTTTTCCCGGTGATCAAAGGTGCATCCAGGGCCACTGCCACGGTTTCCAGCTGGGAAATATACTGGCCGATGATCATGATGCTGTCATCCGGGTGATTGGCAATGAGTTCTCTGGCAATGTCTATCTTCAAAGAATTTTCCGATGCAATCCGAAACCGCTGCCGTTTGGAGGCCAGGGCATATTTCACCTCTTCATGCGGGGGGAGGGAAACCCGGTACTCCGTGCACAGAGCTTGTGCAATAAATCCCTTGTTCTCCAATGTTTTCCATGGAATGTCATACCGCTTGGGACCGATCAGGGCAAACACATCCTCCTCTTTTCCGTCCTCCCGGACCAGGGTGGCGGTCAGCCCCAGCCGCCGTTTGGCCTGTATGCCGGTGGTGGCCCTGAAAACCGGGGCCGGCAGCATGTGCACCTCATCGTAAATAATCAGTCCCCAGTTGTTTTGACTGAAAATGTTAAGATTGTGCATGGGCTCTGTCTTGTTTTGTCGATACGTGAGCATCTGATACGTCGTGATGGTCACGGGTTTTATATTTTTTTCAAGTCCTGTGAATTCGCCGACAGCATCCGGATCAAGGCTGGTTTTTGCCAGCAGTTCATTGCGCCATTGGTGGACCGAGACATTATTGGTGGAAATGATCAATGTATGCCCGGCTATACTGGAAATGACCCCCAGCCCGATAATGGTTTTTCCTGAACCACAGGGCAGGACAATGATACCATTTCCCCCGGAAGACCGCCCTCCCTGGTAAAAAATATCCACGGCTTCTTTTTGATAGTCCCGGAGTGCAAAGGCGTTTCCCGAAGTGTCCTTATCTTTGAGTGCCAGGGCCAGGGCATCGCCGGTCACATATCCGCACAAATCTTTAACGGGATATCCGGCCTTGACCAGGGCCTGTTTGACATTTCCCCGCTGGTCGGTTTCCACCAGCCACCCGTCTTTGACAGATTCTTTCCAGAACCCGGCCAGATCTTCATTTCGGCTGATCCGGTGTAAAATGACCTTATCAAAGACCTGCAAGCGAAGC
>CAYNHL010000267.1:0-2461 GCA_964397015.1 uncultured Desulfobacterales bacterium
GGCGCCGGACGGAACCCCCACAGGAATTTTAAAGGAGCTGGCCCCGGAGCTGATCAGGCACGTGATCCCGGTCTTGTCCGAAGACAAAATGGAAAGCAATATGCGTGCAGCCATTCAAAAGGCCCATGCACTTGGTTTGACAGGGGTCCACGATATCCGGCTCATGGGGGGTGCCGAAGGGGCCGATGCGCTGCGGATATGGCAGCGCCTTCACAGTTCCGGTGATTTGACATTGAGGACCCATGTGGCTGTTCCCGGAGAGATGACGGACCGGGCTGTGGATCTGGGACTGATAACCGGGTTCGGGGACGACTGCCTGAGGATAGGACACCTGAAATTTTTTGCCGACGGGGGTATGGGCGCCAGGACCGCATGGATGACACAAAAATACCTGGATGCTCAATACGGAATGAACCTCACCCCGATGGAAAACATTGAATCGGCCGTGAAAAAAGCCGATAGTGCCGGTCTGTCCTGCATGGTGCATGCAGTGGGTGACCGGGCGGTACAGGAAGTGATCTCCATGTTTGAAAGAGTCGAAGGCAGAAAAGAAAGCAGGTGTCTTGTTCCACACCGTATCGAACACGTGCAGGTTATCCTGCCTCAGGATCTTGCGCGTCTTGGCCTGCTCGGCAACGTGGTGGTATCGTGTCATCCAAACAATATGAGCCTGGATATTTCAATGATTGACCAGTGTGCCGGCACACACGGGCAATATGCCTATAATCTGAAAAGCATCCACGATACCGGCATCCCGATGATGCTGGGATCCGACGCCCCGGTGGCCGATCCTTCGCCGCTGGCAGGGATCTATTCCGCCGTGACCCGTAAACGCATGGACAAAACGCCTGCCCCTGGATGGTACAGGGAGCAGTGCCTTGGAATCGAGCCCGCTGTCCGGGGGTATACCAGTGTACCGGCAAGGGTCATGGGGCAGGGTGACCGCCTCGGGACGCTTTCTGCCGGCAAGTTTGCGGATATGGTGGTCCTGGAACAAGACCCTTTTGATATAGAGCCTGAAGAAATTGCCGGCATAAAGGTCGGCATGACCCTGTCCGGCGGGAAAATTGTTTATGAAGGATGAACCAGGGGGAGTGAAGACCGGGTATCTCGAGATGATTTTTGACCGGTCGGCCGACGGGCTGATGCTGTGTGACGGCAACGGAACGATTCTTGTCTTGAACCGGGCCGCTGAAAAGCTCAATGCCGCCACGGCTGCCCAGCTTCTGGGAAAAAATGTCAGGACCCTGGTCGAAGAGGGCCGGATAGACAGGTCGGCCACCCAGGAAGTTCTCGATTCCAGGCGCCAGGTCAGCGTGGTCCAGCGGTCCAAGGATTCAAACTATACCCTTCTGGTTACAGGAACCCCCATATTTGACAGAGACGAAAATCTTGAATATGTGGTGATCAACGAGCGGGATATTTCCCTGATTGAAAGCATGCGCCAGGAGCTGGAACAGGCCCGGCAGGAATCGGAACGTATGCGCACCGAACTGTCTGAAATTGCCCTTCTCGAGCTTGCACACAACGATATCGTGGCCCAGAGCGATTCCATGAAGCATACCCTCCGCCTGGCATTGAAACTGGCCGGGATCGATGCCTCCAACATCATGATCCAGGGCGAGTCCGGTACAGGAAAGGGGCTGTTGTCAAAATTCATCCACAAGAACAGTGCCAGGGGCGGCATGCCTTTTATCCAGATCAATTGTGCGGCCCTGCCTGAAAACCTGCTGGAAGCCGAACTGTTCGGCCACGAAAAAGGGGCGTTTACAGGAGCCAGTGAAAAGGGCAAGGCCGGGCTGTTCGAGCTGGCCGCCGGAGGCACGCTTTTCCTTGACGAGATCGGAGAAATGTCGCTAAACGTCCAGGCAAAGCTGTTAAAATACCTGGATGACCGGGAAATCATGCCGCTGGGCGGTACCCGGTCGAAAAAAATCGATTGCTCGATTATAGCCGCCACCAACAGGGACCTGGAAAAGTTGACCCTTGAAAAGCGTTTCCGGCTGGACCTGCTGCACCGGCTCAAAACTTTTGTTCTGTACATTCCGCCCTTGAGGGACCGGCCGGAGGATATCCTGGAGCTTGTAAGGATCTGTCTTGAAAAATACAATAAAAAATACAACCGCAGAAAACGCATTGGATATGCCGGCTTTGAAATGTTCAGGCGCCATCGCTTTCCGGGAAACGTCAGGGAGCTTGTCAATACGGTCAAGCAGGCGGTTGTCATGTGTGAGGGGCGGTTTCTCGATGATTATATCGTCACGGCACTGGGCAGCCCCGGAGCTGCCGCGGGACCCGAAAAGACCGCCGGGCAGTCAAAAAGCCTTACCTTCCGGGTCGATGCCCTCGAGCACGAGATGCTTTCAGAAGCTGTCGGGCACTGCAGGACTACCAGGCAGGTTGCCTCCTTCTTGAAAATAAGCCAGCCAACAGCGGTCCGTAAATTGAAAAAGCATGGAAT
>CAYNHL010000268.1:0-2447 GCA_964397015.1 uncultured Desulfobacterales bacterium
ATATCAAAGCCGTGGCTGCCGGCAAAATAGAGGTTTTCCAGTTTTACGAATTGCTGAATGGTCTCAAGGTCCCTGCCGCTGATAACGGCAACCATCCATTTTTCAGCCACTTTTGCCATAATTTGTCTTGTGCTGTCATCAAGAAATGCCTTTTCCGGATCATTTACAATAGGGGTCAGGGTACCGTCGTAATCCAGAAAAAGTGCCGGTATCCTGTCGCCTGCCTGGTCTAATATATCCTGGATATGGTCCATTGCAGAGGGCAGGGATGCCATCTGTTTTTTTCTTACCGGCTGCTTGCCGTTGATACGGATCTCACACAGATCCGAAAAAATAACATCTGCACCCGCTTTTTTCAAAATGGCTTCATTGTCTGCCCTGTTCACACCGATCGCCTGATAAAACCCCCCTTTTTTTGCAGCTCTTATCCCTGCGGTAGCATCCTCGAAAACAACGGTCCGCTCCGGGGTGGTCCCAATACGGCGGGCAGCCTCAAAAAATATATCTGGTTCAGGTTTTCCCTTTATTCCAAGCTGTTCGGAAAGCACGCCGTCGACCACAGTATCAAACCAGTCCAGGATACCAACAGACGAAAGCACGGGAATACAGTTTTTACTGGCTGAAATGACCGCCATTTTCCATCCCTGTTTTTTAAACTCATACACCAGGCTCAAGGTGTCCTCATATACCTGTGCCCCTTGTTGTTCCAGGTAATCATTGAAAATCAGGTTTTTCCGGTTACCAAGACCACATATGGTTTCTTTGTCCGGATCGTCTGAAGGATCTCCCCATGGCAGCTCAATTCCGCGGGAGTCGAGAAAAGATTTAATTCCGTCATACCGGGGTTTCCCATCCACAAAGGTCTTGTAATCACTGTCAATGTCAAAGGGGACATAATTTTTATTTTCTTTGTCTGCCCGTTCTTTCAGATATCTGTCAAAAAGGGCCTTCCATGCCCTGGCATGCACTTTTGCGGTCTGGGTGATCACCCCGTCAAGGTCGAAAATAACACCATCACAATTTGTTTTTGCAATGTCATAATCTGTCTGGTTCATGTACTTTGTCCTTTCGGTCGATGCCTGTCTGCCTGTAATCTGTCTGCCTGAAATATAATTTTTTCAACTGGCAGGATCTGATCATCTTAAATTGTCCGTCGTCCATTTTTCAATACACAAAAACCCCCATAATCCAAATTGATATACACTATTTTCTCCCTGCCTCTTTGCAACAGGGCAAATGCAAGGAAAAAAGCAAAACCATATGCATACTGCCGGAGAAAAAAATGGTGGTTTTTCACCATATGATCCTTTTTTAAGAGCTGTTAGTGTTAAAAATTAAAATTGGCTTTCCGGTCAGAAAGGAAAAAAACCAGGACAGGACAGGAGATGAACACATGAAGGATATAAAAACACAAATTGACATCAATATTGCAGACGATTTTACAAATAAGGACCTTGAGACACTGCTGAAGCATAACGGTAAGCCATGTATATCCATATATATACCTACTTACAGAAGCACCAAGGAAACCATGCAGAATGCCACCCGTTTTAAAAATGCCCTGGAAACCGCCGGAAAAATAGCCCCGGACATCGATATGGGAAAGGCCCTGGCACTTCTGGATAATGACAATGCCGGATTCTGGCAATACCAGAAGGATGGATTTGTCCTGTTTATATCTTCAGAAATCACGGCTGCCTATCGGCTTCCCATAGCCTTTCGCCAGACAGTTGTGGCGGGTGATCAGTTTCATTTGAAACCGGTTTTGCCAATGGTCGTGTATGACACCATTTTTTTTATTCTTGCCTTAAGCCAGAATGAATGCCGGCTTTATAAATGCACGATGCAGCATTGTGATGAAATCAGACCCAAAAATATGCCAAAGAGCCTGTCCGATGCTCTGCGGTTCGATCTTCAGGAAAAACAGCTCCAGTTTCATACCACGAGTCAGACCAGCCATGCTCCGGGCAGAAAAGCAGCTACGTTCCATGGACAGGGCGTAGCTGATGATGAAGATAAAGACCGGATTCTGCGTTATTTCCAGACTATAAACAAAGCTTTGACAACATTTTTGGGCCCGCGTACGGACCCGCTGGTTCTGGCAGGGGTTGACTATCTGCATTCTTTGTACAGATCAGCCAACACCTATCCCTATCTTGTAAACAAGGGGATCACTGGAAATCCGGAAAACCTTTCGGCACAGGATCTGCAAAAAGCTGCCTGGCAGATTGTTGCACCCGGCACCCGTAAAAATCTGGACCAGGCGATAAAAGTATACCAGGACTTGAAAGGATCGGGCAAAACAGCCAATGATCTGGCTCATATTCTCCAGCAGGTGCAAACCGGACAAACCAAATACCTGATGGTTGCCCGGGATGTTCACCAATGGGGGCAGTTTGGCTGGGATGAAGGAGCGGTTTTCCATTCTGAAAAACAGCCAGAAGACC
>CAYNHL010000269.1:0-2427 GCA_964397015.1 uncultured Desulfobacterales bacterium
GGAATACGGCCGCGGCGGCTTTATTTAGGCAGAAGCAACAAAACCCCACCTGCAATTTTTTTTTATGCGATTGCCCTGAGGTCTTAACAAAGAGTGTTGACATTACTTAGAATCAGCGGTAGAAGACAATTAATGCCTGGCAGAAGCCGGGCCTGAAATTGAATACAAAAATCTGAATTCAAGATAAACCATGAAGGTTGCAAGGTGGGAATCCGCCTTTGGATCTTTGTGGTTTTTTTATTTTAATGAGATATAAAAAAAGGAGATAATGATGCGTGGTATTTTATTGAAAGCTGCAATGGCAGTCACATTTGTACTTGTTTCGAACACGGTGGGCCTTGCCCATTTCGGCATGGTGATCCCCTCGGACAATATGGTGATGCAGAATGAGAACAGGACTGTTTTACTTGACCTGTCTTTTTCCCATCCATTTGAAGGGCAGGGCATGACCCTTGAAAAGCCGGCCGTTTTTGACGTATATTTTAACGGCAGCCGGACGGATCTGCTGCCGGAGCTTGAGAAAACAAAGGTTATGGAGTATGATGCCTGGCGGGCCGGGTATGATATCAAAAGGCCAGGAACATATGCCTTTGTCATGACCCCTGTTCCTTACTGGGAACCGGCTGAAGACTGTTTCATCGTTCACTATACCAAAACAGTCGTTGCCGCTTTTGGTGATGATGGGGGCTGGGACGATGAGCTGGGGTTGAAAACCGAGATCGTACCATTGACCAAACCATTCGGTCTCTGGGAGGGAAATCTTTTCCAGGGGATTGTAAAGCTTGACGGTAAGCCCGTTCCCATGGCAGAGGTGGAGGTGGAGTTTTACAATTCGAACCAGTCGGTCAAGGCGCCAAGTGATTACATGATCACCCAGTCGCTCAAGGCCGATGCAATGGGTGTATTCAGCTATGCCGTTCCCGGCCCCGGCTGGTGGGGCTTTGCCGCTTTGAATACATCAGACGAGAAAAAAATGCACAATGGAGAGCAAAAGGATATCGAGCTGGGCGCCGTCATCTGGGTGAAGTTTGAAAACTGGCAGGAAAAGTAAACATGCATATTTCTGAAGGTGTTCTTTCCGGCCCCGTACTCGCTGCAGGTGCACTTGCAGCTGCAGCGGGCACGGCGGCCGGGTTGAAAAAAATCGATCCTGACCGGATCGTCCACGTGGCCATACTGGCATCGGCTTTTTTTGTGGCGTCGCTTATCCATGTCAATATCGGCCCGGTAAGTGCCCATTTGATATTGAATGGTATAGTAGGACTGCTCCTGGGCTGGGCTGCATTCCCTGCCATTCTCGTGGCACTGGTGCTCCAGTCCGTTTTTTTCCAATACGGAGGACTGACAGCTCTGGGGGCCAATACTATTGTCATGGCACTGCCGGCAGTGATCTGCCATTACCTGTTCGGGCCGTTTATAGGCCGTTCTGCCCGGGTCACTTTTGCAGCCGCTTTCCTGGCCGGTGCCGCTTCAATACTTTTTTCAGCCCTTCTGCTGGCCGGAGCCCTGTGCCTGACTGAAACCAACTTTTTTGAAATCAGTGCCGCAGTGGTCATGGCCCACCTGCCTGTCATGGTTATAGAAGGCATGATAACGGGTTTCTGCATAGCCTTTTTTCTCAAGGTCTATCCTGAAATTCTGCCTGAAAGGAAAGGGTCATGAAGAAAGTGTCGACTGTGGTGTTCATTATCGGGGTTCTGTGGTTGTCGGCATCTCAATCTCTGGCCCACAAGGTTATTGTATACGCATGGGTGGACAACAAAATGATTCATGTTGAAGGCAGCTTTGGTAAAGACCGGCCGGTCCACCAGGGGAAGATCACGGTGCTGGATAAAGACGGCACTGTCGTTTTCAAGGGGACCACTAATGACAGCGGTTACCTGGCCTTTCCGGTACCGCCGGCAGTCGAATCGGACCTGGAAATAGTCCTGGATGCCGGTACCGCCCACAGGGCGACCTGGCGTATCCCCCTCGAGGAGCTGAACCTGCAGGCCCCCTTGCCTGAGACACCGGGTAAAAGCCCTGATCAAACTACCCGTGAATCATTGGAAAAAGGGCCGTCACCAGCCCGGATAGCCGGCGGGATCGCCATAATTTTTATCCTGGCCCTGGGGTACCGAAGATATAAAAAACGGGATCGCCGGTAATGATTGATGAATCGCTTGCCTTTCGATCTTCACCCGTCCACCGCCTGGATCCGTCCGCAAGGATCCTGTCGGCCGGGTTTCTTTCATTCGGCGTGGCATTGAGTCATTCATACCCGGTACTGGCAGTTTATTTGTTCTGTTCCATAATCCTGGCTTTCCGTGCATCCTTGACTGCCAGAGAAACCCTGGTACGGTTGAAACCTTTGCTGCTGTTTTTGATCATGATCTGGGTTTTTCTGCCGCTTTCTTTTGAAGGACATATTATATGGCAATACGGCTG
>CAYNHL010000270.1:0-2369 GCA_964397015.1 uncultured Desulfobacterales bacterium
ATGCCCCGTGGCAGCGCCTGACCGTGGCTGAATCATTCACGCGGCATGCCGGCATGCCTGTTGAAAAAGCACTGGAGACGGGGACATTCGATACAGTAATGGGATTTGATATAGAGCCCTGCCTGGGATTTCGCACCCCCTGTTTTTTGTATGACTATCCTGAAAGCATGGCTTCTCTTGCCCGGTTGAATGAAGGACCGGAAAAAACAGCCCAGCGGATGGAACTGTATATCTGCGGCATCGAACTGGCCAACGGCTTTTCGGAACTGACTGATCCGGTTGAACAAAAACACCGTTTTGAATCAGAAAACAGGATCCGGCAGGCCTTGAAAAAACCCGCGATTCCCATTCCGGACAAATTCCTTGACCACCTGGAGGCCATGCCTGCATCATCCGGTGTGGCGCTGGGGCTGGACCGCCTTGTCATGTTGTTCTGCAATGCGGTATCCATAGATGATGTGGTTGCCTTCACACCGGAAATGCTGTGAGTCTTTTTGTTCAGGTATCCGGTATTCAAGGCCCGGGTGTCATCAGGACCGGCAGATAAAAACAGACATGACCAGGGCGCCTATGCCGCAGCACAGCAGGGCGTACATGGCAGTTTTGACATCCCCGGGCAGGGTGTTGATGTTTGAATAGACAATTACATCCCGGGCGAGAACAATGGTTCCCTCCTGCCGCATGAACTGGCGGGGGATCACCATGGCCTGCTTGAAGGGCCAGAGGGCATGAAGTGATCCGGCCACGAGTCCGACAAGAAACGCAATAGTGGCGTTGTAATACCGTTTGAAGACATGGCTGACTATCCGTGCAAAAACAAGAATGCCGATGATCATTCCTGTGGCGAACGACAGAAGGAAAAAAATGCTGTCCAGGCGCAACTGTCTCAGTTCCGCAATGGCGGTTATGATTGATGCATATTCTCCCATCAGGATCAAAATCAAGGAGCCGCTGATTCCGGGAAGAACCATGGCGGAAACGGAGACAGCGCCGCACAGTGAGATGTACAGGTAGTCTCCCGGGCTGCTGGAATGAAGGAGGTCCGGGGCAGCCGCTTCATCAATAGCTGCATTTTCGGGAGAAGAGGACACGGTCTGTTTGTATCGCGCCTCGTATACACTTGATTTTTCAAGCGCTTTCTTGTATGGATCAACCGCAGTTGTCAGCAAAAGTGTGGCTGCCATTCCGGCAGTTGCAAACAAGACCAGGTACCATTTTCTGGCCGTGATCATTTTTAAGGGCACAGCGATTGATACCAGGATCAACCCGAAAAAAAACGCATAGGTAAAAACAAAGTAGTGTGCAAGAAGAAATTTAATAACGCTTGACAGCAGTAGAATGGCAGCAGCAGCTCCGGTGGATAGCTTGAAGAGAAGAAAAAATCATTTTCATGGAAAACAGCCGCCATCCGCCTGTACCCGGACCGGTCAAAAGGATGCATTATGATATGAATGCCGTATCGGGCCGTTTCTTTCAGCAGCCGGGCGTTTACGGCGCTCAATATGCTGAAGAGGCGGTCATACAGGTTGAATATCAATAGAAAAGTGCCGCCGGACACCCCGGGGATGATATTGGCGGCGCCCAGGCAGAAACCGGTGAGCAGCTCTTTTATCATTCAGACGTCATCCCAGCCGTACTGGCCTATCAGCTTTACAAAACGGCATGCGCCTAGATTGCATGACGTCAGTCCTTCAGGGGTTTTTTCCAGCCGGATCAATTCCTGGGTGGAACTGTTTCCAACCGGCATGACAAGGCGGCCGCCTAACGCCAGCTGTTCGATAAGGGGAGGCGGGACATGCTGACCACCTGCAGTGACCATTATTGCATCGAACGGGCTTTCTTCCTTCCAGCCCTGGGTGCCGTCTGAATACTTGGTGACGATATTATGGTATTTGAGCCGGTCAAACAGTTTCCTGGTTTGCCGAAACAGAGTCTGGTTACGCTCGATGGTATAGACCCGGTATGCCATCTGTGCGAGAATGGCTGCCTGGTATCCGGAGCCGGTGCCGATTTCAAGCACTCTCTCATCCCCTTTGAGATCAAGGGTCTGGGTCATTTCCGCAATGATATAGGGTTGTGAAATGGTCTGGCCTTCACCGATGGGCAGCGGATAGTCCCCGTAAGCGCTTTCTACCAGGGCGCCGGGTACAAATTCATGCCTGGGTACGGTTGCCATTGCAGCGAGCACCCTTGGATCTGTAATACCCCTTGCCTCGATCTGGGTTTTGACCATATTGAGGCGCCAGCGGGAAAATTTCAATTCTTCTTTCATTGGCCTTTAATACCAGCAACTGAAAAGCCAGTCAAGCTTCTTAAGCTATGAGAAGCACCAATGTTCAAAGTTTAAATTTTGTAAATGATTTTTTGGT
>CAYNHL010000271.1:0-2365 GCA_964397015.1 uncultured Desulfobacterales bacterium
AGGTACTTAAACAGTCACAATGACCGGCGCATAATTACACTTGACCATCAGGTCTTGTAAAGGTCCAGGTCCGGGTAATGCTTTTTAGCGCATTCCTGGCATATGCCGTGGCTGAACTTGGCTTCGGAATGTTCCTGGATATAGGCTTCGATCTGGTTCCAGTATCCTTTGTCATCCCGGATTTTCTTGCAGTGGGAACAGATCGGAACAAGCCCGCTCAATTGCTTTACACTGGCCAGTGCCGCGGTCAACTCCTCGATAAGGGTTTCTTTCTGCTGTTCTGCCATCTCCCTTTTTTCAAGATTACGGCTGTTTTGAAGTGCTATTGCGGCCAGTTCTCCGAACCCGGCCGCAATATCTGCATCGTTTTTAGTAAAATCACCCTGCTTGTTTGCAAGGCCTATTATACCAACGGTTTTTTCCTGTATCACCAGGGGTGAGAACATGACGTTTTCAAGGCGGACATGGCCTTGAGGCATATACCCTGCCCATTTTGAATCCATGAACCTGTTATCATAGACAACCGAATTGGTTCGATAGGCAACTTCCCTCAGGCCCCGGATCGGCATGGGCAGTTCGGGATCTACATTACAGGGCAGGCCTCCTGACTCCAGGAACAGCACCTCGTTTTCCTCACCAGCATCTGACAGCAAGGCCACGTAGCCTGAACTAGCGCCGGTCAATTCACAGCAGATGGAAAAAACTTTTTTTGCAGTGTCAAGAAAATTTTCCTGTTCAAGTACGGCGCGGGCTCCCCTGAGCAATCCCTTGATTTCCTTTTCCCGTATCCTGGCCGCCTCCAGGGTCTGGTGAAGCTCGTACTGTGTCTGCCTGAGATCCATCATCAGCCTGTGTCTTTCTATGGCATGGCGGATGGTCCGCACAATTGTACCGGACGAAAACTCGCCCTTGTAAAGATACTCCTGGGCGCCTGCCCGGACCGCTTTGAGTGCCATTTCCCTGTCCCTGTTCCCGGTCATTATAACCGAAGGGATGATCGGGAAACGCTCGTGAAAAGACAGGAAGGTATCGATACCGATACTGTCGGGAAGCTGCAGGTCTATAATGGCCACATCCACCCGGTTCTGTTCCACGATCGATATGGTTTTTTCAAATCTGTCACTGTGCAGGATCGTAAAATCAATGTCCTCCGAAGCCTCTAAAAATTCCTTTAACAGAAAAAAATCGTCCGGGTTGTCCTCGATGACCAGTACACAAATTTTTTCCATTGCTATCGCCTCACTTTGCGCGGCAGCTTCACAAGCTGAAGCCAGAACCCCTCTATCTGCCTTATGATTTCAGAAAACTTCATGAAATCGACAGGCTTGGTTATAAAACAGTTTGCATGCAGTTTGTATGACCTGCAGATATCTTCCTCGTCCTGGGATGTGGTCAGCACCACGACCGGTAAATCTGTAAGCTCCGGGTCGTTTCGGATTTCCTTTAACACCTCTCGGCCGTCCATCAAAGGCAGGTTCAAATCCAGCAGCACCAGATCCGGTCTTGGTTTGTCCCTGTATTCACCCTCCTGCCGCAAAAATTTCATGGCGGCCACTCCATCATAAACCACGTGGACATCGGTTTTAACTTTGGAATCCTTCAACGCTTCCATGGTCAGTTCCACATCATCCTCACTGTCTTCAACCAATAGAACCTGTGCCGGTATTGCACTGTCAACCGCCATTGTCTTCCTCCTTTTTCTCCTGCAGAACAAAATAAAACACCGATCCCTGTGATTTTTCTGACTCCACCCATATACGGCCGTTATGACGTTCCACTATTTTTTTGCACAAAGCAAGACCGATCCCTGTGCCGGAATATTCCTGCCTTGCGTGCAGGCGCTGGAATATCATGAAAATCCGGTCATGAAACTTAGGGGATATGCCGATGCCATTGTCCTTTACGGCAAAACAGTGGTCATCTCCTTCAAGACGGTAGGTGATTTCGATTGCCGGAACGCTGCTCTCGTTGTATTTGAGGGCATTGCCGACCAGGTTCATAAACAGGCTTGAAACCTGGTTGTTATCCACGCTGATCACCGGCATGTCCGGGTAAGTGACCGTTGCATTTTTTTCCTGGATATCGGGCTTGAGATCTTCCAGTATTGCCTCCATGATCCGGTTCAGATCGGTCTGCTTAGGCGACAGAGCCTGGGTATTCACCCGGGACAGCATCAGCAGGTCATTGATGAGACCCTGCATGCGATAGCCGGCATTGACTGCCCTTTCAATATAATGAAGCCCCTTTTCATCGAGCTGATCCAGGTATCTGGACTGGAGCAGCTGTAAAAACCCCACCACCGCCCGCAAGGGTTCCTGCAGATCATGGGAAGCCACGTAGGCAAACTGCTGGAGTTCCGCATTCG
>CAYNHL010000272.1:0-2364 GCA_964397015.1 uncultured Desulfobacterales bacterium
GGCGCCTACCAGGACAATCCTGCCGTCACCAGGGCAAGAAAGAAAATGGAGATCGACCACGTTACGGCCTGGGACTTTTATGACCTGGACGACCACATACCTGTCACCGATGACCTTGGCGGCACCATCAGGCTTTATCCCGGCCTGGCAATCGAAAAAGAGAGCCTGACCCTGAGATTGTTCAGGTCTGAAGACAAGGCTGTTTCATCACATTCAAAGGGAGTTGCTAAGCTTTTCACTTCAAGCTTTCCCGATGATTTCAAAGCTCTTGAAAAAGATATCAACCGCGCTCCTGAATTGTCCCGCCATGCCGCAATTTTTGCCGGCACCAGTGCGAAATCGTTTAAAAATTCGCTGTTCAACTGCCTGGTACGAAACATGTTCGAAAAAAACATCCGCACCAGAAAAGAGTTTGAACAGCATGCCGCGCAGACCCTGCCCGGCCTTTACCAGGCCGGGAGAACCTTGATCCAAACCGTTTCGAACCTGTGCCACGAAATTGAACAGACACGAACGCTTCTGCAGACGCTTTCAAGACAGGCCGGAAACAGGCAGCCCAGGATCCAGGCCCTCATGAAGGAGCTTGACTCCGATCTTGCCAATCTTGTACCCGATAACTTTTTGGACCTGTATAACACGAGCCGGATCCAGACCCTGCACAGGTATGTCTCGGCCATTGGCATACGGGCCCGGCGGGCTGCGGACAATATCACGAAGGATGCCCTGAAAGCAGAACGCTGCCAGCCCTATGCCCGTTATTTCAAGCGCCTTCTGGACAGTTTGTCTCCCGAGTCCTCCCCTGCAAAGGTAAAAGAAGTGGAATCCCTTTACTGGCTGATTGAAGAATTCAAGATATCTTTGTTTGCCCAGGAGATCAAAACCCTTGAAAAAGTCTCGCCTAAAAAACTCGACAAATTGATAACCAGGATATCCCAGATGATTTAGGCCTGCCGGTTCATCTCCAGCTTCAGCAGCGCATCCGTTAAAAGAGACTTGAACCGGTCCAGGGTCACGGGTGCCGCCTGCATTGGGATTCCCATCCAGTCGCAATACTCGAGAAATTCCTCGGGATCTTCCGCCATATACTGGTCCAGGTATCCGATGGCATCGAGGACAACGGCCCCGCCGGTATGCCGGGGGAAATTTTCATTGGCCACCCCCTTGTCCCATCCCCTGAAAACCTGGGTCCGGTATTTGACCCATCCCGGAGTCATGAACCAGACCGGCTCCCCACCGGCCATCTCATCTTTGATCCGGTCCATCTCTTCTTCGGTGGCCAGCATATTCATGCAGTGGGTCGCCTCGATCCTGACTACATTCATGCCCTGCTCTTCGATAATGTGCCCCATCAGCCGGGTCGGATTATCCGCATCCACATAGCAAAATTTCCCCCCGTAAACCACAATCACGCTGTCTGCCGATTTTCTGGCTTTGCCGATCAACTTGATCAGCTGGCGCTCAAGCTCCCGGATATCCTGATGAAGTCCAGGGGTGGTAAAAAAGATATGGGCTGTATCCAGAAACCCTTCCGATTTCAGATGATTGATTTCAGGACTCATGGTGCCGCATGAAACGATGGCCGTATTTTCAAATGACTGCTCAGACATAATTTCCTCCTTAACCCTTGTATCTGTATCGAACGAGGCCGTCAAGGGTACCAAAAGAATACTTTCGGTACCCTGACCGGCAGTCATCAGTTACCCAGGGTGTCGGCAACGGTTTCTTTTTCAAGGTGTTCATTCCATTTTTCACCCCAGAGATCGGGAACGGTCTCTTCGACCCGGATAATGGAATCCCAGCTGATGCCGATCTCGGTAAAGATGTCTTTTAAATCCTCTTCACCGGGTGCCAGCCAGATGCAGTACCGGATTCCCTTTTCCTCGTTGTAATAGGTCCTGATCCAGGTACAGGATTCCACCTGTGCCAGCTTGCGCCAGTTGGCCTGAACCTCTTCACAATCGATACCGGGGTTGTTATGAACCATCATATATTTATTCATTTTACTCATGACAAACCTCCTTGTTTATAGTTTTGATTAACTGTTTCCCCTTTATCCATGGCCACGGTGTTTCGGGTTACTTATAAACAGATCAACAAGCATGCCAGCCTGGCCCGGATGTTGAACATTTTTTTTATCCCATTGTTATATAAAGAAAATTTTCATGACAGTTTTTCTTTACACCCATGGGTAAAAAAAATTGACTTCTGTTTGCCCGTTACCTATGATCAAAAAACATAACAGTAGCGCCACAAGTGGCGCCACCAATTCCGGATACTGAGATTCAGCCACTGCTTCGGGTACTGCAGGAAAAAGAGATCGAGCGGGTCGGTGACTCAAGAAAACGAAAAATGGATATCCGGATC
>CAYNHL010000273.1:0-2141 GCA_964397015.1 uncultured Desulfobacterales bacterium
GCAACACCATGGGGAGTAAAGGCTCTTGTCACATGGGATTCGTCGTCCGGTGAATACATTACTGAAGTTTGACAGCAAAATTACTTAAATCGATGAAAACCCCTGTAATTACAGGACCAGAATGTAGGAAATCGCTGCAAGGTAGTGCCACAGAATTGGCAATTTTCCCTTGTATTATATGATCTTGTGTTATAAATTGGGAGTGTCTTCAATAAAAAGAGGGCTTCCCAATGTTTGCACGCGTAAAAAAGTCCGGCAAGTACCAATATCTGCAGATAGTTGAAAATCGAAAAGAGCTCGGAAAGGTAAAGCAGAGAGTGATCGCTACCGTCGGTCGAATGGACCAGCTTCATGATAAGGACCGGGTTGAGAGCCTGATCCGATCTCTTTCCCGGTTTTCTGAAAAGGCTCTGCTCATCCTTAGGCCCGACATTGATTTTTCAAAAATTGTGGAAAGAAAGCGGTATTCAAGACAGCATTAAGCATGTGGTTGCAGACCTCAAATTTGAATTTGATGTGGAGCGGGCCATCTTCATGACAGTGCTGCATCGCCTGGTGGCATCCGGATCTGACCGGCACTGTGACAGATGGAGAAGAGGCTACCTGCTCCCTGGGACAGAAAATATAGATTTGCATCATCTGTACCGTGCCATGGCATTTTTGGGAGAACCTTTGGCCGATAGCCTCCAGGAGAATGATCCAGGAATCAGACGCAATAAAGACCGCATTGAAGAGATGATGTTCCAGCACAACAAGGATCTTTTTTCTGATCTGGACCTTGTTTTTTTCGATACCACTTCCATCTATTTTGAGGGCCAGGGCGGTGAATATTTTGGCAACCGGGGATTCAGCAAGGACCATCGCCCGGATCTGCACCAGATGGTTGTCGGTGCAGTGCTGGATGATAACGGACAGCCGATCTGCTGTGAGATGTGGCCGGGAAACACCACAGACATCAAAACCATGATGCCGGTCGTGAAAAGGCTGCGCCACCGGTTTGGCATCCACCGATTCTGCATCGTTGCCGACCGTGGCATGATCAGTGCTGATACCATATCCAAGCTTGACTCCCAGAACATTCCCTATATCCTCGGCACCCGGATGAAACGGGTAAAAGAGGTCAAGACAGATGTCCTTACCCGGGCGGGCCGCTACAAAGATGTCTACCCTGAAAACGCTGACAAAAACAAACCGGCCCCGCTGAAGGTAAAGGAAGTTCGCCAAAATGGCGCACGGTATATCGTCTGCCTGAACGACCGCCAGGCGCGTAAAGATGAATTGGACAGGCAGGCCATTATTGAATCTCTGAAACAGCAGCTGAAAAAAGGTCCCAAGGCTTTGGTCGGTAACAACGGATACCGAAAATATCTGAAAGTTCAGAAAGGCAGCACCCAGATTGATACTGACAAAGTCAAAGATGAAGCACGCTACGACGGCAAATGGGTGCTTACGACCAACACTAGCCTGTCATCGGAACAAGTCGCTCTCAAGTACAAGGAACTTTGGCGGGTAGAGCGGGTGTTCCGGGATGTAAAATCCCTCCTGGATACCAGACCGGTATATCATCAGAACGACGCCAATATTGCAGGGCATGTGTTCTGTAGCTTCCTGGCGCTTGTCCTGCGCAAGGGGTTTGACCGATGCCTGGCTGAAAATAACCATAAGTTTGAATGGGCTGCAATAAAACAGGACCTGAAAGCACTCAAACAGGTTGAAATTGAGGAAGGTGGTCAGCGCTTTGCAATCAGGAGTGAATGTAAAGGGGTTTGTGGCAAAATTTTTCAATCGGTTCGCGTCGCTCTTCCGCCTACCATAAAAGCTGTTGGCTAATGGGCTATGAGAATGTGGCATGGTAGTGCCAAAGAATTTTTGTATGGGGTTATCTTGTTGAAATTAAAGGATATTAAAAAATCAACTGTCAAACTTCAGGTTAAGTTTACTGGTTGCAGGGATTTCCAGTAAACTTGTTTGTGTTAATAAAGGTTGTCAAGCCAAAGCTTTTCAGAGCGGCTGAGATCCCTGCAATCCAGTGAAACGTCAGATTCTGTGATTAAATTGCAGATGCAACCAATTTGTAACAAAAGCCATCATCAAATTTTCCTGCAAGGCTAATACATAAGAATTTTGAAATTTCAAACTTA
>CAYNHL010000273.1:2151-2364 GCA_964397015.1 uncultured Desulfobacterales bacterium
CCAATATCTTTTGATGAATATTCTTTCCACAGGTTGGGATCTGTTGTTGCCAAATTATAAGTTGCCCTGTTATAAACAAAAGAAACTCGTATACGTTTTCGGTTTTCAAGGTTTTTTGTAACTATTACTTTTGCATCATTAGGGTATATCAAATACAATGATTGTTCAATTTCAATATTATTTATTAAAATTTGATGATAATCTACTCTATCG
>CAYNHL010000274.1:0-2363 GCA_964397015.1 uncultured Desulfobacterales bacterium
AGGTGCCATCGATATTACAAAGGATGATGGGGCCTCCCGCTGTAAGATTACAACCCTGCAGAGCTCCCAGACTTTCGGAGAAATGGCGCTGATTGACGATGAGCCCAGATCCGCTACCGGAATCGCCGCAAAAGAGACCATAATATTTTACATTACCCGGGACAACCTGCTGACCCTGGCTGAAGAAAACCCAAGGCTGGGGGTTAAATTTCTGTGGAAAATTTCAAAAACCATCAGCCAGCGCCTCAGAAGAACCACCGGCCGGCTGGTCGACCGCATGTAACCTTTTATGCCTGTGTGTCCGGTTTTGCCGGCTCGATATGGATGATGGCATCCTCTAAACCCGGCACCTCACGAAGCAGAACCGCCTTGATTCTTTCGGCGATATCGTGACCCTGCCGGATTGTTATCTGCCCGTCAACCACCAGGTGGAAATCCAGGCGGAGCCGGTTGCCTATGTAGCGGGTACGCAGAGCATGAATGTCTAAGACCTCGGGATCTTGGGCTGCAAGGCTTTTGATCCGGCTTACCGTGTCGGGATCGGCCCCTTTTTCCATTAATTCTTCAATCCCCGGCCACAGAATCCTGCATGCAGCCTGCAGGATGAAGATAGAAACTACCAGGGCCCCGATATGGTCCAGAAATGTCAGCCAGGGAAACAGGATGGTGCCGCCCACGGCCAAAAAAACCGGTATGGAACTTATCGCATCCAGACGATGGTGCCAGGCATTGGCAATCAGGGCTGGACTGTGTATTTGCCGACCTTCCCTGCGGGTCCAGCGGAACAGTATTTCCTTGAAAACCAGTGAAAAACCGGCAGCCAAAAGGGCAATCCCCCCAGGGCGGCCTCCTTCCGTATGGTGGATGGTTTGAATTGCATGCAGTCCAATGCCGATCCCGGCACCGAGGAGAATAGTTCCGATGGCCAGGGTGACCATGGTTTCTATACGTCGGTGTCCATGGGGATGGCACTGGTCAGGGGGTGCCGACCAGAAATACGACCCCCCTATCACAGCCATATCGGTCACGACATCAGAGAGGCTGTGTATTGCATCGGCTATAAGGGCCTGGCTGTGCCCTGCCAGGCCGCAGAAAAACTTGAACCCCGAGAGCAGCAGGTTGCCCCAGAGCCCGATCCATGTTACACGCCTGACATGTTTTTCCTCTGAAGAAATTTTCAACGGCCGTTCATTTTTTTCCAAGACCTTTTTTTTCAATGAGTCCATAAGATCTTCCCGCCAATGGCAAGCAGTATCAACCCTCCGGCGATTTCCATGCGGGATCCGAACAGCACACCCATTCTTTTACCAATTGCAATGGATACAATGGAAACAACTATTGTCACAATTCCGATAATGACGCTGGGAAACCAGATGGAAACCTTTATCATTGCAAGGCTCAGGCCCACGGCCATGGCGTCGATACTGGTGGCAACACTGAGCAGAACCAGGGTCACTCCCTTTGACGGATCAATGTCCCCGGCACCGGCAGGTGACTGCTCCAGACCGGACCGTATCATCCTGATTCCAACAAAAGCCAGCAGCAGAAAAGCAATCCAGTGATCCACCCGGGCGACATAGTGCACAACGTATATTCCCAGAAACCATCCAATCACCGGCATAAAAAACTGAAACAGTCCAAAATGAAATGAAAGACGGAAAACCGCCCGCGGGGTGGCTGCATAACCGGCAGCCGCAGCAGCCATGGATACCGCACCTGCATCCATGGCAAGGCCCATGGCAATCATCAGCGTTTCAATCAAATTCATATCATATGGACTCCGGACAGATCGAAGGTCAGGATACCACGGAGCCCTGTTGCTGTTCAAGGGAAAGCAGGAATTTTTTTACTTTGAGGCCGCCGCCAAAACCGGTAAGCGTGCCGTTTTCACCTATAACACGATGGCAGGGAATGATAATTGGAACAGGATTTTTTCCACAGGCTCCGCCCACGGCACGGGCCGCTTTTGGATTGCCTGTTTTTTGGGCCAGTTCACCATACGATATGGTGCGGCCATAAGGGATGCGCTGCATTTGCGACCATACTTTTTTCTGGAAAGCTGTACCTGTCAAAGAAACCTGCACGTCAAAAGATTTGAGACTGCCGGCAAAATAGGATTCCAGCTGTTGTGTCACAGTCTCAAACCTGTCAGGAGCGTATTTCCAGTCAGGTCCGGGGATTTTTGAAAGGTTGTTCTGGGGAAAGAATACGGCCTCCAGGGCTTGCCTGCCTGCCAGGAGCATTTCTCCAAAAGGAGCTTTGGTGAAACAGTAATACATATGGGTCAGATACCTCCTTTCTCCCGTGTGCTGAGAAAAGATAATCCGGCGGCGACCTACTCTCCCACACAGTCTCCCATGCAG
>CAYNHL010000275.1:0-2351 GCA_964397015.1 uncultured Desulfobacterales bacterium
GGCCTTAAGCACCAAGCCGTTCAAAGAAAACGGCACCGCCTCTGTGGTAGTGGAAAATGAGGATATGCAGGGGCTTTCCACCTTTGTGGTCCTGGTGGATGAAACCGGCGCTCTCATGGCCCAGACCGAAACAGTCATTGGTGGAGAAACCGCATGATGATATTGGATGACATCGATAAAAAAGCAGCTGAGCAGCTGGATGGGTATCTGGTCCGCAAAGACCTGGTCCGGACATTCAGCCGGCAGTTTCCTGTCCCCACATATGTGGTGGAATTTCTGCTGGGCCGGTATTGTGCCAGCATTGATCCAGAGGAGATCGAAGAAGGTCTGGAAATTGTCCAGCGCCAGTTGACATCCCGGACCGTCCGGGCAGGAGAAGAAGAGCTTTTCAAAGCCAAAGCCAGGGAAGACGGGGAGGTAAAGATCATTGATATCATCACCGCCCGCCTGGATGCAAAAACCGATTCCTATGTGGCCACCCTGCCCAGTCTTCAGCTCACCGATGTCCGTATCAGATCTGCGATGGTCAATGACCATGAACGCATGCTGACAGGTGGTTTTTATGCGGAAATCAGCCTGGGTTATGATGCTGCCATTGCCCAGGAAAACAGCGGCCGTCCCTTCGGGGTGATCTCTTTAAGGGAGATACAGCTTTCCAGACGGGATGTCCTGGATATCCTGACACAATCCCGCAGTGCCTTTACAACAAAGGAATGGAAAACCTTTCTCATGCGCTCCATAGGCATTGATACGGAACCGTTGTCAGACCGGCAGCAGGATGCCTTTATGCTGCGTATGGTGCCCTTTGTTGAGCGCAATTACAACATGGTGGAACTGGGTCCCAGGGGAACAGGAAAAAGCCATCTGTTCCAGCAGGTATCTCCCTATGCCCATTTGATATCAGGGGGAAAGGCAACCGTTGCCAGGATGTTTGTAAACAATGCCTCTGGCCAGCGGGGACTGGTATGCCAGTATGATGTGGTCTGTTTTGATGAAGTATCCGGGATTTCCTTTGACCAGAAAGACGGGGTTAACATCATGAAAGGCTACATGGAATCCGGGGAGTTCAGTCGCGGCAAAGAGAGTATACGGGCAGACGGGAGCATAGTGCTGGTTGGCAATTTTGAGGTGGATGTGGAGCACCAGCAGCGTGTCGGTCATCTGTTTGGTCCCATGCCTCCTGAAATGAAAAATGACACCGCATTTATGGACCGCATCCATGGATTCCTTCCGGGATGGGATATCCCGAAAATCAGCAAATCCCTACTGACCGACCATTTCGGGCTGGTCAGTGATTTTCTGTCTGAATGCTGGACCCGGCTGCGGGACCACAGCCATGTCAGCCTGTTGCAGAACCGGGTGTTCTTTGGCGGTGCCCTCTCCGGCCGGGATACCAATGCGGTCAACAAAACCGTTAGTGGGCTGCTCAAGCTGCTGCATCCTGGTGGAAAAGACATCTGTGATGAAGACATGGAATGGGCGGTGCGGATTGCCCTGGAGGCCAGAAGGCGGGTCAAGGAACAGCAGAAACGGATTGGCGCAGCAGAGTTCCGTAACACCCATTTCAGTTATGTGATGGGCACGGACGGGGTTGAAAAGTTTGTTTCCACCCCGGAACTGCAAAGTGAGAACCATATCGGAAGCGACCCTTTAGAACCCGGTCAGGTGTGGACCATCTCACCGGGCAGCGGTGAGGAATACCCCGGGCTATACCGGATTGAAATCAACGAGGGGCCGGGTGCCGGAGTTAAGATCCTGAATAAACCCATACCACCGGCATTTAAAGAAAGTATGGGGTATGCAGAACAAAACCTCTATGCAAGGGCCGGGCAGCTGGTGGGGGATAAGAACCCCCGCCACCATGAATTTACAGCCCAGCTCAGGGCCTTTGATGCTGCCAAATCCGGTGCAAAAACAGGGATGGCCGTCCTGGTGGCTTTATGCACCGCCCTGTTGAAAAAGAGTGTCAGAGGCGGTCTGATCATTGTGGGTGAGATTAACCTGGGCGGGTCCATCGAGCCAATACACAATCCAGTGGATATTGCAGAGAACGCGGTTGAAAAAGGGGCCAGTGCGCTGCTGATGCCGGTGGCCTGCCGCCGCCTCCTGTTTGATCTCTCCGATGATATGGCCACACGGGTTGATATCCAGTTTTATTCTGATGCCAGGGATGCATTGCTTAAGGCAATTGTGGAATAGCAGCAGGGTCACACGTGCCTGAATGTCACACTATTGTCACACCCAACAAAAAACGGGCCTTTCAGAAATTCCTTTTAAAATTGCTGAAACGCCCGTATTTATTGGCTGGTACCGAAGAGAGGACTTGAACCTCCACGCCTTGCGGCACTAGA
>CAYNHL010000276.1:0-2320 GCA_964397015.1 uncultured Desulfobacterales bacterium
AAAGCGATTTGATCGGACAGAAAAAGGTGAGCGCCTGCACTTTGCCTCAGCCATGGCTTTATGCATATATATAGAGGATGGGCACTCTCTCCTGCTTATGATATCAACCCTGTTGCTACCGGTGGCGGATTGGCTCTTAATATTTCAAAAGAAGATAACAGCCAGGACCTTGATCTTGTGTCGGGTATTCCCCTTATTTCCGAGTAGACAAGGATCGTGTAAATGAGATCATCCAGGAAACAACCACTGTTGTAAGATCTTGGCCGAACATGGCAAAAAGACTAAGTATCCCATCTCGTGAGTTAAGCGTAATGAAAAGCGCTTTCCGAAAGGCAGATGAAAGTACAGAATTTCATTCGCGATTGTGATTAATGAAATTAATGGGACGCCTCTATAAAATTATAACATTCTGCCTGTATGTAACGAAATTTCAGTGTCTTGGATTAATACCGAAATACCGATTTCCAACAAAAAATAATGCACCGGATAAACCGGTGATTTTCGTGTTATGTTGGGTGTCTTGATTAGTCCATAAACCTCCATTAAAATGCCTTGACATAGTATCGAAATATAGTATCATTTAGCCATGAATAAAAAACAACGGCAAACCCTTGATAAAATATTTGAAAGGCCTGATCGATCAGATATCCCATGGGTAAATATAGAGTCGTTATTTGAGGCTCTTGGTGCTGATATTTCAGAGGGTAGTGGTTCACGAGTCAGAGTAGCGTTAAATGATATTCGTGCTGTTTTTCATCGTCCCCATCCTGAAAGAGTGACAAACAAGGGAGCCGTTAAATCTGTAAGAAGATTCCTACAAGAGGCGGGGGTGAGACCATGATAGAATATAAAGGATATTTTGCAAGGGTTGAGTTTGATGATGAAGCCAATATTTTCCATGGTGAAGTCATCAATTTGCGAGATGTAATTACCTTCGAAGGTGAATCGGTAGATGAACTTCGGAAAGCTTTTACTGATTCAGTAGAGGATTACTTGGAATTTTGTTCTGAGCGTGGTGAGTATCCTGAAAAGCCATACTCAGGAAAATTCTTAGTTCGTGTTGGACCTGAACTTCATAAAGCTCTTGTTATACAAGCACGAAAAAATGGAAAGAGTCTCAACACATGGGTAAATGATGCGCTTTATCAAGTAGTAAAAGACTGCACCCAACAATAAAATGCACTGGGGCCAGGTTGCCAAGACCGGTTTTGTCTGAAAGCGTTATTCTATCACCGATATAAACATGGAAACCACTATGGCACCATGAAAGCAGATTCTCAATGACGGCATCATTAATCTTTCCCCCCTTCTTGAGCATTTTCAGCATCTTATATTGGAAAATCTTTTCCAGATCCTCCAGCATAAAACCTGGTGCCGCCTTGAAACTGCCATCATCAAGGAAGCAGTCATTTTCCATACTCAATCACCCGTTCCTAATGGCAGAACGGGCAAAATTGCTGGCGCTTGCAGGAAAACGCCAGGAGATACTCATGCCCACATTCTTCACAACGGACCCTGGCAAATCCCATATGGAGATCAGCGCAGTCAAGATATCTATAAATCACAGTCATGACGTATGTCAGCCAGAAACCGTACCGGGAAATGACAAATAATGAATACTCGCTTCTTGTTGATTTTTTTAATACCTATACCGCAGGATTTATCAGCCGCGCAAAAGATCCCCATCCCTATATCCTGAAAAGGGACCACACCTTCCGGGTGTGTGACAATTCGGCGGCTATTGTCGGTGCCCAGGCAGTCCCGGAAGAAAAATTCATACGGGCAAAATCAGCAGCCCTGCTCCATGATATCGGTCGCTTCCGGCAGTATGAACGATATGACACCTGCCTGGACCGGTCATCAGAGAACCATGCGGTTGCCGGGTTTAAAGTGATTGAAGAACATAACCTTATGGTGAAACCGGTACTGCAAACCCTATTCTTTCGGCCAGATGGACATCATGAAATCGGTCCGTGAGACCACCGGTGTGCTGGTGATCGTGATCGAGGCGGACATGGTTGACCCCGGGAGTTTTTCACAGTCACAGGTAGAAACCAGGATCGATGCTTTCATGGAAATCGTAGCCCGGAAAAGTGCGGGTATCCGGTGATATACGCAGGGATCGACATAGGCTCCATCACGGCCAAGGCCGCCCCTGTAGAAGGAGACAAGATCCTTTGCACAAAGGTGATAAAGACCGGGTATGATCACGTCCTCGCCGGAAAAAAGGTTTTCAAATCGGTGCTTGAAGCCTCCGGCTGCCGCAACGACAAATGTGCCGCCGGTACCGGCCGGTTCATGGAAGTCATGGCAAATGCCC
>CAYNHL010000277.1:0-2305 GCA_964397015.1 uncultured Desulfobacterales bacterium
GGATCGACATGCCTCAATTCAACTACACCAGCGCTTCTGTTGCAGCCGGTGAAGTGGTTACCATAGAAGTTACCCTTAATCGTTATCCCTGTGGTGAGATCTTCAGTGATACTCTCGATATCGGTACTTTTGTAACTGAGTGCGCTGGTGCATCATCATCCACCCTTTACTTCCCATGGCTGCCTGGAACGGCTGCAACAGGATGGTGGGGCGGTTTTGTTATCACCAATGTAGGAGATACCGCAGGAGTTGCTACACTGACTTACAGCGACTCTACCGGTGCCCAGGCAACATTGACCACCGATTCAGTTGCTGCAGGTGCCCAGTGGGTTAATTCTGAAGTTACTGCTGACGATCTGACAGATGTTGACGATGATAGCCCGTTTGACATGAGCCTCAACCACAGCGTAACCGCTTCCTGTGGATTCCAGGCAAGAGGTTTTGCCTTTACAGGTAACGGAACTGAAGGTACAGGTTATCTCGCTGACAACTAGCGAATCAGGTTACTTGTAAAAAAAGTTTACAAAACACGCTTTGCGTGATGTAAAACACCGGCGGGCAGCGGCTTGCTGCCCGCCATACTTTGAATCAACTCCAGTTTGAATTATATATCAGGGGGGAGGGTATTTTACTTCCCCCCTTTTTTAAATCTCACCCATAAAAACTGATCATTATGAAATATTTTTCACTTCCAGCTTTTCTGTTCTTATTTTTCATCACCCTTTTACCTGTGTGCGGTTCTGTTCAAGCAGACACGAATGAATCAGCAGTGTCTGACAATATTCCCTGGTCCGGCTGGTGGTGGCCCACAAGAAGCGGGGGACTTGCAACAGGAACAGGATACAGGGGCAGCCCGTCTCCCCTTGAAAAATATGATCTTATAACCAGCAACAGGTTAAGGGGGCCGGCCACAAATTATTATTTGAACAATCATTACAACCCTGAAGCACTGCCATGGCATGGCCTATGTGATGCATGGGCAGCTGCAGCAATACGCGAACCTATCGACTTTGTTCCCTCCACAGTTGACAATCTGGTGTTCAGGATAGGGGATAAAAAAGGTCTTATGACCTATGCCTATGAACTATCCTTTATGACCGACCAGTACCAGACCATGGATGATCCCCTGGTGCTGCACACCTGGCTTCAGCAGTATATCAGGGACCAGGGAACTGCCTTTGTCGCTGAGCTCGATCCCAGTGAAGAACTCTGGAATTATCCGGTTTACAAATATGAAATGACCTCTTTTGATTTTGGGGATGAAGAGCAGGTTACCTGTACAATCTGGTATGCGGATGACAATGTGAGCCCGGATTTTTCCGGTACCAGAGAAAGACAGAAAACCTATCGCTATACCCTTTATAAAAGCGGGAATACTTATGTGTCATCAGAGTGGGGACTGCAGAATACCTATGATCATCCTTCCAGGGTTTACTTCCCTGAATCTGCCCGCAGCCGCAATCCTCACATTGATTACGACACGGTAAAAGAAATGGCCGAATCCCGGGATGACGAGCTCGATCATGAACAGCCGGTATCCCTAATTCCAGGCACCTATAACCTGATCCTGCTTGACAGGGACCGTTTTGTTCTGGGGAGCAGTGAAGAAGATTTAGTGTCTGTATCCCTTCTGGTTCTCGATGACACTCAGGAGCCAATTCACGCTAGAATAACCGATGCCGCAGGAATGATTGTATACCAGGGTGATATTGACCAGGAAATTTTTATACCTTTGCATGAATTTGTTTCCCCTTTCACGATCAGTATCTCCAAGGCTTCTTATGACAATCCAGGCATATACCAGTTGGCCTATGAGGTTCAAAAGACTTTTGAGTTTGTCAGGCCAAAGGCCCAGAAAGGATTTGGATGGGGTGGATATGCAGTGGTAAATTCCACCGATACCGCCATTGACGGTATAATGGTGTCCGGATACGACAATGACGGAAAGCCGGTCGATACATTTTTAGGGCCTTTTTCCCTGGCTGCCGGGGAAAAACAGATGGTGATAAGTGACGAGTTTCCTTTCCGCAATCAGCTTGAAAAGCAGGCTTTTTACGGTATCAAAATCCACGCTCCCAGAAACGTTGATATTGTCAATCTTTCAGGGGTGTACCAGGACTCAATGGCTTCCTTTTCTCCTGCCCCTCGAGGCAATGTGCTGGTCATACCTGAATATCCGGAAATGTTTGACTTCAACATGACAAAGACCTGGGGGATTTACAACCCTGGGTTTGATTCTTCAACTATATCCATGTCCCTTTATTCAATGGATGGCCAGCTTGAAGACACTACCGCCACGACCTTT
>CAYNHL010000278.1:0-2291 GCA_964397015.1 uncultured Desulfobacterales bacterium
TTTTGGGATACCATTAGAATTCAAAACCTGCTAAAGTCGATTTATTGAGGGATCGTTGCAAAATAGCCGCAATCAAATTACATCACTGGATAGGATATTGGCTATGAAATCAATAATGGAGGTAAAAGGCAAAGGAAAAAGAATCTTACCACCGTTACTGTTCGTCCATGGCGCCTGGCACGGTGCCTGGTGCTGGAAGCCGCTTATGAACTATCTTTCTGAAGAAGGTTTTACCAGTTACGCATTTGATCTTCCTGGCCATGGAAAAAGGGAATCGGAAGGTATTGTCGGTCTTGGAATTATGGACTATGTAGCCGAGGTGGAATCTGTAATAGATGAATTAGCTCTCACCAAACCAATCCTGATTGGCCACTCCATGGGTGGGATCATTGCACAAAAATTTTTGGAGAAGAATGAAGCACGGGCTCTGGTATTGCTTGTCCAGCGTTTGGTGGTAGTTTATTATTACCGATCAAATTTCTTCGTCAGCCCATAGCCGCTATTACGGCGACTTTTGGCAGAAAGACGAGGATTAGAAACAAAAATCAACATGTCAGGTTTTTGTAACGGACTTGACAGAGGTGCTTTTCAAATGAGGACAGCGATTTCAATTTTATGCGCCGCCATGCTCACAGCCTGTGCCGTCCACCAGCCCCCTGCGGATCACCCCACACAGTTTCAGGCTGAGATTGAGCGTGTGCGGGTAGAGTTCGGGTTTCCCGGTATGACAGCCGCCTATGTTCTGAATGACGGAACTGTCGACACTGCCGCATCCGGCCTGGCCGATGTCGAGGCAAGCGTGCCGATGACAGATAATACCCGCATGCTGTCCGCAAGCATTGGCAAAAGCTTTGTGGGAGCCTTGTGCATTGCGCTGGCCTTAGAGGGCCGCCTGGATCTGGATGAACCAATGTCCCGGTGGATCGGTAAGTTCGACTGGTTCCATCGGCTGCCGAACCATGAATCGATCACATTGCGCCACCTGCTCACACACAGTGCAGGGATTCCGGATCATGTGCACATGAAAACATTTGCCGAAGCGTTTGCAAAGTCATGGCAGGAAACCGGCAACCCTTTTCCCCCCGAACGTCTTGTCGAATTCGTACTGGATGAGCCCGCACTTTTTCCAGCCGGACAGGGATGGGCGTATTCAGATACCGGCTATATTCTGGCAGGTCTGATCATCGAGACGGTCACCAAACGTCCCTGTTTCGATCTCATTCAAGAACGGTTTCTGCTACCCCTTGGACTCTTGGATACCTCTCCTGCGGATCACCGTGACCTGGACAGACTGGCCCCGGGGTATATGCGCCCGGACAACCTCTTCAGGTTCCCTGTAAAGACTCTTGACACAGACGGCCGCCTTAACTGGCACCCGGCAGTGGAGTGGACAGGCGGAGGGCTGGTCAGCAACTCCCGTGATCTCGCCCACTGGGGAGCGGCCTTGTTTACCGGAAAGGCTATGGCTGGCGATTATCTTTCAGAGCTGCTAAGGACAGTTGCAGTGGATCCGGATTTGACCGACGTCACATACGGTGCCGGTGTGGCAGTTTATTCCAGCGGTCCCTTCGGCCCAGTGTACGGACATGCCGGCTGGATACCGGGATACGTATCAAGCCTGCGGCATTATCCCAAATATGGAGTGACGATTGCATTCCAGATCAATACGGACATAGGGATTATCGACAGTGATGATGAAGTGTTGGGGATCATTGAGGAGCGGTTAATTCAGGTATTCATCGGAAGAAAGTAATGAGATAAAAAGGAATAATATATGAAATCAACCACCCCGGTTCGTGAGGCATACCGGATACAATTCCGTTCTTTTACCCCTTTTCTGCTGATTTCGTTCGGCATGGCCTGGGGTATCCTTGGACTGTACATCTTTCTCCCGGAACTTATGGGAACAGTATTTGGCCAACTCACCGGCAATCACCCCCTGTTCTTCCTGGCGGTGTATTCCCCTGCGATCGCTGCATTCATACTTGTTGCCTGCAACGATGGCATTGTCGGCCTGCGGCGCTTCCTTGGACGGGCATTGCTCTGGCGCTGCAGTGTGGCCTGGTATGTTTTTCTGATTATTGGTATTCCGTTGATTTTTATTGGCGGTTCCGCGTTAAGAGGGAACCTTTTTACAGAACCGTTTCCATTTACGTCTCTTCAGGCACTGCTTGCAGCACTGTTCCTCGCAGCCATCAAAGGCCCGGTCGAGGAATTCGGCTGGCGGGGGCTTGCGCTGCCCCTTCTGCAAAGAAAGTTCGCCCCCATCTGGGCCGGGCTGATTCTTGGAG
>CAYNHL010000279.1:0-2282 GCA_964397015.1 uncultured Desulfobacterales bacterium
CACTAAATCCACCGGAAAACCCCTTAGGGCCTTCTTGAAATAGTCTTAATACAGCCTTTTCCTGTCTATGGTTGAGGAGTGTTTTATAAGCGTTAAAGAATTTTGCCTTGGCCACTACAAAATCAACTTGTTTTATTGTCTGTTTTTGTGCCTCAATAATAGTTCTGCCAAAGTAACAAAGCCAGGGTGTGATCTGATTGCTTTTATTTTGCAGCTCTAAAGTTTTATAATACTCTTTTTTTTTATCACTGATTGTCGAAGACAAAGCGATCAGTGTCGGTTTCCCCAAACTCTGAGACAGGGCTTTTTCAGCTAAAGCCCTGCCAATACGTCCGTTACCATCTTCAAAAGGGTGAATGGTGACAAAATACAGATGCGTTATGCCAGCTCTGACTATTGGCGATAACGTTGTTTTTTCACCTGGGGCGGTACTGTTGAACCAGTCTATGAACTGATCCATTTCTACCGGGACTTTAGAGGATGGGGGGGCAATAAAATGAATTTTTGGTTTATCGATTCGTCCAGATACTACCCGCATATCATCATTACTTGTACGATACTTGCCCCTTTCAATATCTGTTCTTCCGTTGAATAATTTATCATGCCAGGAATAAAGAATTTCATTGGTTAAAAGAGAATCGAAATTAATGTACAGATCTTTCATCATCATCGCGATGCCAGCTTCTTCTGGCTTTATATTCCCATGTAAATATTTTTGACCGACACCAAATTCTTTGCAGATTGATGATTGAAGGCTGTCCCTATATGCAGCCATTTCTTCAGGGTTATGGATCAGGGTAAAATAACCTAAGACTCGGCGGAGCTGAAGCGCAGCTGCCGGACAGTCCCGTTTTTGTCAATTAAAGTGGGCTTGCGGCATGTGGAAAGTATCTGGGTTAATATTCACCCAACCGCCTGTATTATGGATATCAACAGGAATTTTCTTTTGATCCTGATAACGAACAAATGTCTCACCAAAAGAAGGAACATGGGTATGCCCGTAAATCAGAGAGGTTACCAGCTCGCCTGAATCCAGACCTTCCTTTTCCGCCTGGGCCAAATAATGGTTCACGAGTCCCCGCTGGTTCTGCAGTGCCTGGATGTCGTGATATTTTGCCGACTGCGTTTGTGAGTGGCTAACGATATCGCCCTTTAGATAAAAATGGGTCTCCAGGATCTTCTTGACGCCCTTTTGCCATTCTGGCGGAAACTTGTCAGTATATTGAAGATCGTATATCTTTTCCCAGAATTTATAAGGCGGTGTCTGCCCAAGGGCATGACTGTGCATCTCGGTCGCGATAGCGTTGAACATCTCAATATTGCGTATTGTCAGGGGAATATCGTTTTTTTCCATCAAATCCCCAAACATCATGGTCACCATGTTCCAATTCGGCTCAAAGAGATGGCCGTGCGTGAGCAGGGTGTATTCGTTGTTGGGTTTTTTGAGAAAAATATGCGGATAGGCAACATAAACCGGAGTGTCACGGTCCACCCCCAGCAATGGCGAAGCCAGGTTGTGCAGGGGAATCCTGTTTTTTCCCGTCGGGGTTTCCGCCTGCTGAATAGCACCGGTGCTTGTTGCATCAAGTGTCAGCCCTGCAACCCTGGGCATTTCCAGGGGGGTACGCCCTTGTTCCAGTCGCTGTGTCACCCAATAGCGCTCCTGGAGCATTTTCCAGAAATGGTGATCGTGATTGCCGGGAACGTATATGACATTTTCAAACAGGTCCCCGATTCCGAGCCCCTTTTTGAGCTCCTTTAGCTGGCGGAAAAAGACAGAGGACAGGGAAAAGGAACTTTCCTGGTTGTTCATGGCCAAATCCCACATATCCCCAAGAATAATCAGGTACTTTGTCTTGCCATGCTTGTCTTTCACGGTTTTGCAGTGAAGCAGAAAATCCATGAACTCTTTGCGCACAAAAGGGTTACTGGAATCCGAATCGTCCAATTGTTTATATCTGTCCGGATGCCCGGGATCATCCGTGATTCCCCCGTATCTTTCCCCTATGTGAAAGTCGCTGATGCATATGGCCAAAGGCTTTTCCTCTCCTGCATCAGCAAAGCCGGCAAATGTTTTTTCCCCTGCCGCCACCCTGGTCGTGAGTATTCCGCCGCTTGCGAAGACAGAACCATAGGCCGCATACTTTAAAAGATCCCGTCGCGTTATACCTGCCATACTTCCTCCTTTATGCTTTTATTTGAATACAGGTGTCGAAATACCTCTGCACCCTATAGCGCTATGCAAAATTGATACACATCTGCTGAGCAAAATTGATACACCC
>CAYNHL010000280.1:0-2242 GCA_964397015.1 uncultured Desulfobacterales bacterium
CCCCATGATATCCAGCATTGTGGGAGAAAGATCTGCGAGTTTCCCATCATCACGAAGACGGATACGCTCTTTTTGCAGCCCGGGTCTGTTGGAAACAATGGAAAGCCAGACCGGGTTATTCGTATGGGCGGTCTGGATCCTGCCGGTTTCCGGGTCAACCATTGTTTCGGCATTTCCATGATCGGCAGTCAGCAGCACAACCCCGTCATTTTCCAGGACCCTGTCAATCACTTTTCCGACACAGTCATCAACCACTTTGCAGGCCCGGACCGTCGCATCGAAATCTCCGGTATGGCCGACCATATCGGGGTTGGCATAATTTAACACAATAAAATCATATTTTTGTGCATCGAGGGCATCGAGCATCTTGTCTGTGACCTCATATGCCGACATTTCAGGCTGCATGTCATAGGTGGCAACCTTTGGGGAAGGGACCATTATACGATCTTCATTTGCAAAGCGATCCGCCTGTTGACCATTGAAAAAATAGGTGACATGGGCAAACTTTTCGGTCTCGGCAATACGAAGTTGATGCAAGCCGTTATCAGCAATCACTTTTCCCATGAGATTGAAAAGCTTTTTCAATGGAAAAGCCACGGCTACATCGGCTCTTTGTGAATGAGAAATGTCCTTATAATATTCAGCCGTACACAGATAAAACAAATGACGGATCTCTTTGGTTTCAAAAGCACTGAAATCATCTTTGACAAACGCTTTTGATATTTCTGCCGCCCTGTCAAACCTGTAATTAAAAAAAATGACCGCATCAGTGTCTTTGACGGTATAAAATTTTTGTGTTTTTCTGGGTTTTATGAATTCATCGGTCTGGTTAATGTCATAGGCATCTTCAATGGCAGCATACACATCGTCAAAGACCGGGCTGTCGGAATCACCTTTTGTCAGCAAATCATAAAACAGCTTCACCCGGTCCCATCGGTTATCCCTGTCCATGGCAAAATATCTTCCGGTAACCGATGCAATACAGCCGAACTTATGTTTTTCAATCCATTCCCAAAGGGGTCTGATATATGAAGCAACTGACTTAGGCGGTGTGTCCCGGCCATCGGAAATCACATGAATATATGCCGTTTCAATTCCCGCATCTTTTAAAACCTGCAGATATCCGATCAAATGATCCGTATGGGCATGGACACCCTGATCCTGGACCAGGCCAAAAAGATGAACGGCACTGTTGAAGGTTTTTACATGTTTTATGCAGGCGTTCACAGCCGGGTTGTCTTTTAGCCGGTTTTCCTTTATTGCCCTGGAGATTCTCATCAAATTTTGATACACAACTCTGCCGGCACCTATATTCAGGTGGCCCACCTCACTGGAACCCTGATTTCCCTCGGGAAGTCCCACATATTCTCCGGAAGTATTGATAAGAGCTGCCGGATACTTCTCGACAAAGGTATTGTGGTTAAGGGGATTGCATGCTGCTATGGCATTGTGTTGTTTATCGGGAGAAAATCCCCAGCCGTCCCTTATTAAAATTACATGGGGTTTTTTGTGCATATTTGAATCTCCTTGGTAAATAATTTCCTGTGTGCCGTTAACCCGCCTGCCATGCAGGAATAATCTGCCTGCAACCACAATAAAACTACCATGGAACCAAAGAGGCGGCAAGCAAATAGATTCCGCATAAAAACTGCAGGATCAGCTTGGCTGCATACAGATTAAAACTGGTTTAAATGCATAATTCCATGTATTTCTCATACAATTTTTATCCGGTAACATACTCTCATAATGTTTCACTTTTATATCGCACCTGTTCAACCGGTGTACGACATGAAAGCAACGACTTATTTTTTAAACGCTTCAGGAGTTATTATGCATTTTAAAAAAAACACCGATGTCCTTACCCACAATCGTAAAACTGCAGGCCAGATTGATCGGGTGGTGATCAATCCTGCTACGGATGATGTATCACACCTGGTGGTCAAAAATCAGTAAGGTAGACAGGATATGGGAATTTATAATCTTGACCGTATTTTTCAGCCTGAAAGTGTTGCGGTTATAGGTGCCACTGAAACAGAAAACAGCATTGGCGAAGCCTTGATGACCAACCTGAAAAACGGAGAATTTTCAGGTAAAATAATACCGGTGAATCCCAAGTATGAAAAGGTTAAAGGTATAAAAGCGCTTGAATCGATACGGCAAAGCAGCCATCCGATAGACCTTGCCATCATTGCCACACCCATATCCACCGCTGTTGATATAGTCGGTGACTGCATTGCCGCCG
>CAYNHL010000281.1:0-2228 GCA_964397015.1 uncultured Desulfobacterales bacterium
AGAGGAGTTAAACGAAAAAAGGCGTCAGTACAATGAGGCGATGAATAATTGCTGGAAGAAACTAAATGAATTACTAAGAGAACCTAACAATGATCCCAGATCTGTTGTCAAACTTACGGATTCATTGTTAAAAAACTGGGAACATAATTATAATACAGAAACCAGCCTTAAAGCATACAACAGCAAAGCCCTTCAATCTGTCAGGATTGCAAAGGAAAACGAAAAATCCGGGGATAAATACAGATCCGAAAGACGTTTGCCCCATGCCATTGATCGTTATCAGGTAAGTCTGAAAATCCAGAAAGATCAACAGGTCCGGAGAAAACTTGATGAACTTCTTGGACAGCTTGAAGCGCAAAAAAAGCAGAAAAAAAAATCAGGGTGCAGCTCTGATGCAGATTGTCCGGCAGGCTATGTATGCGATAAAGGCAAATGCGTCTCACCTTTTGACGGCGGATACGATGGCTTTACCGATACCATGACCCAGCGCGATGATGACCGCAGCCAGGACAGGGCCGATCAGGTGGCGGCAGATCAAACCACTGCAGGGAGCAAAAGCGGATTTACCGCTGGTGACCTTGACCGGGACCTTGCATCGGTCCAGGATTCTGTGGCAGGAAAATGCCGGAAAGACTCACAATGCCCTCCGGGATATGTCTGTCTGGGCGGCCAGTGTGTGGAAAAAGCCACGGTATGTATCCAGGATAGTCATTGTCCGCCCGGCCATCAATGCCGTCATGGACAATGCGTTAAAATATCAGAATGTTCATCTGATGCTGACTGTGCAGACGGTCAGATCTGCAAAAACGGAAAATGTGTCACCGCCCCTTCAGCTCAGCAATCAAGTCCCAGCCAGCCTGCCACCCTGACCTTATCTCCTGCCAACAAGGCGGTTGTGCTAAATGAAACTGTTAAGCTTAAAGCCACTTATACTGACACTGACGGCAGCACCAAAGATGTAACATCAGAGGCTGAATGGAGTCCTTCTGCGACTTTTTCAAAAAATCAGATCGGCGTTTACCCGGTTACGGCAACCTACAAAGGCATGAGCGCCGAATCCCGGATCACAGTAGTTCAACAAAAGGGCATGGACGACATTACCGTCAATCAAAAGACCATCACCGTCACTTACTGGGACAGCGGCCGCCTTGAAGACGGAGATATGATTGACATTCTTATCAACGGCAAGGTGGCTTTTCCAAACATCACCCTGACCTTTGAAAAGCAAAGTCAGACCATTAACATGGGTTCAGATATTATTGTCATTGGATTTAAGGCATTAAACGAGGGCTCTTCTCCGCCTAACACGGCATCAGTAACATTTTCGGCCGTTGTGGACGGAAAGGAAACCCAGAAATACAGCCTGAAAAAAGAGCAGTCCGCAAATATGAACATAACTTACAGTCCCTAAATTTATATGGCCAACTGCCGGGGTGCAACAACATGATTCTTTTATCAAATATCAGATCTGAGCCAAAACCCGAAACCAAGGATTATTCCTGGACAAGGGCTCTTTGTTTGTCATCTTACATCTGCATTTTTCTTCTGTTTTTTTTCACGGCGGCAATAGCCCAGATCCAACCACTTCCCTCCACCACTCCCCGAAGCCGGCAGGTAATTGATGTCACCCGCGTCAATGAATCATGGGCACGGGACTGGGATGTAACCCACACAGCTGCAAAGTTTCCCGACGGCGGGCGGGCCGGATTTTACCGCAGACCACCCCGCATGGGAGATACAGTTCCGCACACCGGACGCATGGGAATCCTGTATTTATATCCGGAAAGTGATTATCGCCCTGCAAAAATTTCCAGAAGACATGTCCAGATCGCCCAGGGAACTTCCAGACTTGTAATCAGTGTATGCGCCAACCGCGTTCCCCGCGGTGAGTGGATACTCAAGCTTTTTGTCAACAATGAGCAGTTCGGAGAAGACGTAACTATTTCCGGTGATGAAAAGTGGCAGGATATTGCCTTTAATCTTTCTTCATTTATCGGACATCCGGTGGATCTGGAAATTGAGGCACATGCTTCCTTGAGAAGAGCAGCCCATGTATATATTGATTACATCGGCCTTGAGGACCCGGCCCGGCAGCCGGTATCCAAGCTGACCGGTGGTTGGAATGAGTCCCGAAGTCACTTGCGGACCAGGTCTGAAAAACCAGTGCCGCAATCATTGGAAGATCCTGATCAGGACCCCCTTTATTTTGACATATATTACTGGAATTT
>CAYNHL010000282.1:0-2218 GCA_964397015.1 uncultured Desulfobacterales bacterium
CCATTTCAGGAGTCATGAAGGTGGCTCCGCCGGCCCCTTTTATGAGAATGAAAAAGGTGATGGCCGTTAGGGCCATACCGCCCCAGAGGGCGCCGAATTTTTTCAGCCGGGACTGGTAATCAAAGGTGAACAGCAGGCGTGAAAAAAACTGGAAAACAGCGCCTGAAAAAAAGGCCACCACGATGGACAGCAGTATGCCGGCTATAATGGTCAACGCCTTGGCGGTGTTGATGTATTCCCATATAACCATTCCCGGGTTCACCCCGGTGAGAATCTTTATGAAAGATACAGCTACAGCAGCACCAATCAGTTCAAACACTATGGATACGGTGGTGGATGTAGGGAGGCCGTGGGTGTTGAACAGGTCGAGCAAAAGGATATCCGTGAGCATGACAGCCAGGAAGATGGCCATCAGGTCCGGCATGGTGAAAAACTGGGGATGGAAAATGCCTTTGCGGGCAACTTCCATCATGCCGCCTGAAAAAGTAACTCCTACAAGTATTCCCAGGCTGGCAATTATCATGATGATTTTGAACGGAGCCGCCTTGGACCCGATGGAGGAATTCAAGAAATTGACTGCATCGTTTGAGACTCCTACCATAAGGTCGAACACGGCAAACCCGAGCAGGAGACAAACCGCTACAAAATAAAATTCAATGCTCATTATATGTTATTCCATTATGATATTGTGCCGTTTAATGCCTGCCGAGGACTCTCCAGCGGTTCAGGCGCCTGCTTTTTTTTAGCTGGGCAATCATAAAGGATCAGATGATTTATTACAACTCTTTAACATTATCCTAACATAATTCTAACAAAAAATGTCAGCGGCACCGGCCGGTGCCGCTGACAAAAAAAGGCCCCCGGGCAGCTTTGTCGCCGCCCGGGGACCGGGAATGTCCACACTAAGTAAAACGGTTACTATAACACAGTGACGTTCTTAGCTGCTGGCCCTTTTTGTCCTTCTTCAATATCAAATGAAACGCGGTCTCCTTCATTGAGGGATTTAAACCCGCTTGCATTGATACCTGAATGATGTACAAAGACATCTTTCCCATTTTCCTGTTCGATAAATCCGAATCCCTTTGCGTCATTAAACCATTTTACGATTCCGTTAGCCATATTGGCAGTCTCCTGTAATAAAAATAAATAGTGTCAGCAGTTTCAATCTTGGGAGCAGTACCACATTTAAAAACGGGAATTTACACCTTTCGTATGAAACCGTTGTGCTTTACAAAACCAGCACAAGATAAATTATCATATAACAGCGTTACTAAAAGTCAAGAGATTTTTCGCATGACCATAAAAAAGACAGGTCCTGCCCCCATCAAGGGCCCGGGCATTATTTAATGACGGTAGACAAGGGGTCTGCCTTCTGAATCGATATCAATTGCAATGGTATCCCCGGTTTTAAACCCCAGGCGAATAAAATCCTTGACCACGCTGTCATGGCGGTCGATATGCCAGAAGGCTGACCACATGGGGTTTCTCACTGTATCGATGCCATAGGCATCATGGCAGCACAGGTTGATCCGAATTCTGTCTTTTGCAATAAGGGTGTCTGCTTCGGCAATGAATATATCGATATTGTAAAGGTTGTGCTGTAAAGCTTTTGAAAGGGACTGCTGCAAATCAGGGTAGTCATCGAGATAATGACTGGCGATTTGGTACAGGTCTCCCGTGTCCTGTATGGAAAACCCGATCACCGCAAACCGCTGGTGTTTGAGGGCAAACGATTCAAGTTCCTGTTCATAACTGTGGATAGTGGACAAAATCGGCGTGATATCCGGTTCCGTATCTTCTGCGTCATGCAGAATATCTTCGCACTGGCTTATAATGTTTATATAAAAGGTTTTGTTGTCCATGATATAAACAGGTCTTTCCCTGTAATTGCGATTGGTCCGGATGCGCCTGATGCCATCGAGTTTTATGGAACGTTCACTTTCTTTTTCCTCGAGTGTTTCGATTTTCGAGATATCCTTGGCTTGAACCACATGGATTTCTCCGTCCGCTGAAACAATGTATTCAATTTCGCACCTGAAGCCCAGGGCCTGCTGTATTTTCCGTGAAATCTGGACAAGCCGCCTGTCATGCGGGACCTTTGTAATAAAAGGCTCGTTCTGAACTTTATAGGACCTGTCCCTGCAGTAGCCGAATTCCCATTCATTCAGGACCAAACCCTGCAGTTTTCTGTCTTCCGGAACCAGTCCGATGCCGCATG
>CAYNHL010000283.1:0-2215 GCA_964397015.1 uncultured Desulfobacterales bacterium
CGTGGTCGCCAGGCGACGGACACGGCCTTCGTGTGCATGAGCTGGAAAAATTTATTAAGACCAATGCCAGGCAGCGTGAGAACAAATGGACGGAAAGCATAGCGGTCGGCAGCAGGGAGTTTGTCGTAAATACCGGCAGACAGCTAAAGTCCAGAGCATTGAAAAGAAAGGTCCTTCATAACAACGGTTTTTTTGAGCTTCACGAGGATACGGAATCCTACGATGCAGAAGAGAACAGGTTTTGCTTGGATGGACTAATGCAAAGATAAATATACCAAAATCCTTACCATGCATACCATATATAGATTTTTTACATATGATGCCGCGGGCAAAATTTGCATAAATCCAGCCCCGTTTTTTTATGACAATAATTCGGCAATCACCCAAAATGTAAGGGGCTGGATATGATTTATCCGGCTACTTCACCTTGTTGACAAAGGTGGTGGCATCAATGATCTGTATACGCTGAAAATGTTTGATATCCCGCAGGTGGGGATCGCGCGAGACAATATAGTCCGCATCACCTTCCAGGGCACAGGCAATGAACATGTCGTCCTTGGGGTCCAGGGTGATGCCGTCAATACGGTAGGTGTCTTTGGTGATCATGGCATTCTCGATAATCATGCCGATAAACTCTTCAATATCGTTTTTTGACGGATTGAACCGCTGCACGATGAGGGGATAATGCAGCACTTCGTACAGCTCTTTTAAAATCGGCTTTGACGTCACCATGGTAAACCGGTTATCTGCGATCAGATCCCTTAATTTTTTTGCTATGCCCTGCTTGGCAAAGGCAACACTGACCATGACGCTGGTGTCAATGACCGCCTTAAGAATGGGCATATTTTTTGGACCTTACCGCTTTTACCGCCTCATCAATCACATGATCGATCTCATCGGGATCATAATCTGCAGCCCCTTGTGCCAGCCGGTCGGTAATGGCCCTGAACCTTTCGGACCAGGATTGTTCTGATTTGGGTCTCATGACCTTTTCTACCTGATGCTTCACAATCACCCCTTCAAGTATTTTTTTGACCACGTATTTTTCATCCTCGCTCATGCCGGAGATGGACTCAAACTGCTCTAAAAGTTCACGGTCGATGATTTTGTTCTCGGCCATACCGGTTGTTTTATTAAAAACCATTTCATCAATAGAAACACCTAAGACCGATACCAGCTTTATGAGGGCATTAAGTGACGGCGTGGATTTGTCCGTCTCATACCGCCTGATTTGAGAAATGGCAACCCCGCTGATTTTAACCAGTTCCTCCTGGGTTAACCCTTTTTCTTTCCTGACCCTGGCAAGATTTCTTCCAAAAGACATACAACCCCCTTCCGGTATACATAAAGAACTTGACTTTATAATACCTGATATGACTTTAAAAATACCTAATTAGATATTATAAAGTTTTTTTGGCTTTTATCAATATTTTTCTTGACAGGTTTTTTGGGAGATAAAGAAAAAGCCATCAATCGAATGACTTTGGCGGGTCCGGGTTGATGGCTTTGCAAAAGCTTCAAAAGAGAAACATCCCTTTTGATCCGCTTTCTTTTTTTATCCCATCTCCTGCAAAAATACAATCAAAAAGGGGGTGATCAAATGACCAGCGTAGAAACTACTGATATCTTCAGGGGTGCGTTCTTCATGTGCATGGGCGGGCAACCGGAGAATATCCGGTTTGACCGGGATATTGCATCCTTCATGTTCACGGGAACCGGCCTTCACCAGCTGGACCTGGATTATGTCAACGGCCAGGTTCTGGTTAATCCTGTGCAGTTCCGGCAGGCCCTGAATGGGTTGAGAGACATCCTTTTTAAAAATTTGAGAGAAAAAAGGAACACGAGATATGATAGAAAAAGATACCATTGAGTCCATCAAGCAAGACGTCGATCTTAAAGACCTGATAGAATCTAAAGGCATCTCCTTAAAAAAGAACGGCAAGGGATATTTTGGCCGCTGCCCCTTCCACCATGACAACACCCCTTCCTTATCCGTAACCCCGTCAAAAAACCAATGGCACTGTTTTGGGTGCGGTCCGGCAGTTTCGGCCCCGGCAGCGGCAGTACTGCCACCACAGGGCCCGGATCCAAGGGAATCAATGGAGCTATCTGCTTTCCCGACCCTGAAAGAAGAGAATGTCACGATGATTCATGCAACGATAAAGACAGCAACGAAGGCACAAAGGTCCCGTCCCGTTCCTCTGTGAACGGCCCT
>CAYNHL010000284.1:0-2214 GCA_964397015.1 uncultured Desulfobacterales bacterium
AACCTGTCTGAGCGCCAGCGAGTTGTTGCGGTTCAGGGCGCAGCCTTCACAATGCTTCCCCTTTTTTTCTGGTATCGGCACAGGATGCCACCGGAATACGGCCGCCGGTCTTGAAAATTATTGGAAAAACGGGTATAAAAATCAGGATGGAACAGGTAATCGAGCATTATCAATTCGGAAAGATAAAAGTCAGCGGTCAGACCTTTTCTTCAGACATCGTCATCCATGCCGACGGCCGAGTCCAGGACAACTGGCGCCGCAGAAAGGGGCATGACCTTGTTGCAGAAGATATAAAGACACTGCTGGACCCGCCGCCCGGCCGCTTGATCATCGGAACGGGCTCGAGCGGGTTGATGCGGGTATCTGAAAGCGTGATGGAAGAAGGAGAGCAAAAAGGGATCAGGATCGAGGCGTTTCCCACTCCCGAGGCTGTAAAACAGTTCAACAGGGCCGCAAAAACAGATGTGCCGGTGGCCGCATGCTTCCACCTTACCTGCTGAAAAAGTGACTCAAAGCCTTCGCGTATTTTACTGTGCAAGGCGCCTGCGGACCTGGTTTTCCAGGTGGAGGATCACCTGCGCCAGGGCCCGGCTTTCCCTGACAGGCCCTGAATTGTTCCATCCCGCCTCGAGGGCCTCTTTTTTTTTGGCCCTGAAATGAGCCAGCGACTCCGACAGGGACTGCCAGGCCAGCAGCTTTTGAATGATATGCCGCTCCTCGGGGGCCATGGCGCCCGTATCGATCGTCTTGCCATCTTCCATCGTAAAAATCACTATTTCACCAGTCACTTTTGCCTGCAGGGCGGTTACATGTTCCGCCTGTATTTTCCGCCCACTTCATACAGTGCTCCTGTAATGCTCCCTAAAGAACAGGTTTTCACCGTCTCCATGAGTTCCGCAAACAGGTTCCCGCCATCCAGGGCCGTTTTTTTCAAGGATTCAAGGGCTTTGCCGGACTGATCTTCATGCCGTTGTTTGAATGTTTCAAGGCGTTTGAGCTGCCCGTCCTTCTGTTCATCCGTCGCCCGGGACAGTTCAAGGAGCGATGCCATCCTGGCATAATCGGCATCAGGATCCTGGAAGGTGTTCACACCGACAATGGGCAGGTCTCCCGAATGTTTCCGGTGTTCGTAATACATGGATTCTTCCTGAATTTTACCTCGCTGGTACCCTGTTTCCATTGCCCCGAGCACCCCTCCTCTTTCGGTTATGCGCTCGAATTCAATGAGCACAGCTTCTTCCACCAGGTCTGTCAATTCCTCCACGATAAAGCTTCCCTGCAGGGGATTTTCATTTTTGGAAAGACCCCATTCCCGGTTGATGATAAGCTGGATGGCCAGGGCTCTGCGGACCGACTCGGCCGAAGGTGTCGTGATGGCTTCGTCAAAGGCATTGGTGTGGAGGCTGTTACAGTTGTCATAGATGGCACAAAGGCCCTGGAGCGTGGTCCTGATATCGTTGAACTGGATATCCTGACTGTGCAGGGAACGCCCGGATGTCTGGATATGGTACTTGAGCTTCTGGGATTTTTCATTGCCGCCGTACCTGTTCTTCATGGCCACGGCCCAGATCCGGCGCGCCACCCTGCCTATCACCGTATACTCAGGATCCATGCCGTTTGAAAAGAAAAACGACAAAGAGGGGGCAAAGGAATCGATGTCCATGCCGCGGGCCAGGTAATACTCCACGTATGTAAACCCGTTGGCCAGCGTCAGGGCAAGCTGGGTGATGGGGTTGGCACCGGCCTCCGCAATGTGGTAGCCTGAAATGGAGACCGAATAGAAATTGGTGACCCTGTTGTCGTTGAAATACTGCTGGATATCCCCCATCATTTTCAATGCGAATTCAATGGAAAAAATACAGGTGTTCTGGCCCTGGTCCTCCTTGAGGATATCGGCCTGTACAGTTCCCCTGACACTGGAAAGCGCGAACTGCCGGATCTCAGCTGCTTCAGCCTCAGAGGGCTGTCTGCCTTTTTCCTCCCTGAACCTCTCCATCTGTTGATCGATGGCCGTGTTCATGAACATGGCCAGCATCATGGGAGCCGGTCCGTTGATCGTCATGGAAACCGAATTGTTGGCTGCGCACAGGTCAAATCCCGAGTAAAGCAGCTTGACATCGTCCAAAGTGCAGATGCTTACGCCTGATGTACCTATTTTACCGTAAATATCCGGCCTGCGGTCAGGATCAAACCCGTACAGGGTCACCGAATCGA
>CAYNHL010000285.1:0-1233 GCA_964397015.1 uncultured Desulfobacterales bacterium
GACTGTCCCACAGCTTTCTGACAAACACTTTTTTCAATATAGGGTCATTTTTTCTAGTAGCCTGTCCGAACAGTGTTTCTGCCACATAGTCTTTTAAATCCTTTCTCAGCCACTGAGCCAGGGGCACACTGAAGCCCTGTTTTTTTCGGTACAGATCCGCCTTGGCCTCAGGCGTAAAATATAACGACATGTCCCGCCAGTAGGCCTGTTCAAAGGACAGAGACAGGTTGGTCAAAAACCCCTTGAGCCGCAAAGGCCGGGGCAGGATATCGATGCGGGGATACACCGAGGCCAGCCCCTTTACCAGGGTGTTGCGCAGAAAAGAAGGCAGGTTCTGTCGGATGCCATCCTCAAACCGGTTCATACTGTAACGCTGGACATACCCGGCAAAGGTTTCATCCCCCCCGTCTCCGGACAATGCCACGGTCACCTTTTCCCTGGTGATCTTGGACACATACCAGGTGGGAATGGCGGATGAATCTGCAAACGGTTCATCAAAATGCCAGGCAATCTTTTCGATGATATCCAGGGCATCCGGCCTGACCACAGCCTCCTGGTGATCGGTCCGGTACCGGTCCGCCACCATCTTTGCAAAGGCCAGCTCATTGAATCGTGTTTCATCAAACCCGATGGCTGATGTCCGGACCGGCTCATCCCCTGTCAATCCGGCCATAGAGGCCACCACCGCGCTGGAATCCACCCCGCCGCTCAAAAACGCGCCCAGGGGCACATCACTGACCATCCGTATCCGCACCGCTTCATCAAACAGCTCGGTCAACCGCTCCATCGCCGCCTTTTCCGTGATATCCGGGTCACACTGGTTCATGTCGATATCCCAGTATTCCTCTTCCTCAAACCCGCCCTGTGAACACCAGGGTCTTTCCGTCCTGATAATAATACAGCGGTTTTTTGCCCACCCGGTCCCTGGCCAGAAACAGCCTTTTTATCCGGTTGTCCCACAACGCAATGGCAAACATGCCCCGCAGCCGCCGGACAAATGCTTTTCCCCACTGCACATAGGCATAGATGATCACCTCGGTGTCGCTTTTTGTCCGGAACCAGTGGCCCTTGCCCTCCAGCTCCTTTCTCAGCTCCTGGAAATTATAAATTTCGCCGTTGAATGCAATGGTGACCTGACCGTCTGCAGAAGACATGGGCTGGTCCCCGGTGCTCAGATCGATAATGCTCAGCCGCCGGTGTCCCAGGCCCACACCTTCGTCAATGAACACCCCG
>CAYNHL010000285.1:1243-2210 GCA_964397015.1 uncultured Desulfobacterales bacterium
CGTCCCCGTCCGGCCCCCGGTGAACCATGGTGCTGTTCATGGCCTCCACCAGGCCCCGCTGGACCAGCCGGCCGTCAAGATGATAAATACCGCAGATGCCGCACATGTATAAAGATCCTGTTGTCTGGTGATGTATGGTGTGTTTTTGCACCACGAAGGACACGAAGAGCACGAAGGACACGAAGATTCACAGAATACTTTTTACACCCATCTTCGTGTTTTTCGTGGTAAAATATTAAAATTACAGGGAAGCAGTAAACGCAATTAGATTTTCCTTTGAATCCAATACCCCGGTTTCCGGTAGCCGTGCGCAATCGCTGCTATCCAGACCACATCCCTTTTTATGATATAAGCGATATAAATAAGGAAAGATTTTAAGGTTTACTCTGCGATATCCGCCTGGCCTTAATCTGGGAATATCTGCGTTTTGTGATATCCATTTGACATGTTGATCTATTTCTTCTGTTAACTTCAGCCCTAATCCACTTTGTTGGTCTTCATAGTATTCTACAGCAGCTCTTAATTCATCCAGGGCCTGCTCAATTATAATGATTTTCATGAAAGGAGTTTTATTTTGATTTCATCCATTGCCTTGTTGTAATCAAGGCCAATTGCGGTGCCCCGTTCAATTGCATTCACCCTTTCCAGTATTTCTTTTTCCCAATCCGAATCTGTTGTGTTAGCATCAGATGACTGATTGTCCAGAAACAGAATCATCTTCGCTAATTCCAGCCGCTCTTTATTTGTTAAATTGATAATACTTTTTCTTATTTGTTCTATCGTAGTCGGCATCTGCTTATCTTTCGGCATTATTGATTGATCCAGGTGTTTTTCCAATACAAAAAACATAATCTTTCAGGCCTGTTTTTTCAAGCTATTTTTTCAAATTACATATACTGTGTTGTTGCACCAGAGGCTGTTTAATACCGCCCCAGCAGCATAAAATCAATAGTTTTCAACCCACCCA
>CAYNHL010000286.1:0-2206 GCA_964397015.1 uncultured Desulfobacterales bacterium
GGTTAATGGATCGCATGTTTCGGGTTGCGATCTGGTGCAGACAGCTGTTAAGGCTGTCTAAATTCATTGTTGACATGCTGTTTCTCCTTATAATTTGGGTCTGCATTTATCAAGACCGGTCTTTTTCAGCCAGTTACTGAGGGTCGCTTCACAGACATTGTGCTTTTTGGCAATGAACCGCTGGGTTGATCCATTCTTGAGCAAGGCTTCAATGATCGGTTCTTCGCCATCCAGTTTTGACTTGCCGGGTCCCTTCGGCCTTCCCAACAGCTTGCCCTTTGCTTTGGCGGCTGCAAGACCCTCACGGGTCCGTTGCCGGATAAGATCCCTTTCGATCTCTCCGAAAAGGCCCAACATTGTACGCATCACTTTGCTTTGTATATCATTGCCATTGATCTGGAAGGCTTCTTTGACACTAAAGACCTTCACTTCCTTTTTGGTCAGGATCTCCAGCACCTCTAAGACCTCAATAAGACTCCTTCCCAACCTGGACAGCTCCGGGACAATAAGAATGTTGCCGGGGTTCAGGTCTTCCACGATCTGGGCCAGCTTACGGTTCTTCCAGGATTTGGCACCACTGACCTTTTCTTCAACAAACTGGACCTGTCCCAGAAATCCCCTGTTGTTTGCAAAAGCCAGCACATCATTTTTGTTTTTGTCGGTGTCCTGATCCGCAGTGCTGACCCTTAGATAAGATATGATCCGGGGTTTGTCTTTGCCGGGTTTTGATGTTCGTTTCATGCGGCTTCCTCCTTGTCGTTGATTTCCAGGGCCAGTGCTGCTGCTGATTTCAAATTGGCCTTGATGTTCCGGGTTGCCTTCCCTTCAGTGTAACCAGACAGCCACGCCAGAGCATCAACGCCCTGGGGCGGTTGGTTGGGTCGGTCCTGCTGTCCTGCATTGAAACCTGATTGCCAGTCTGTTTGGTTGATACTGCATTTGAAACTTGCCATTTTCACCTCCATTTAGTTAAAGTCCCGATTTACTCATAATTATATAGATAAACTAGTAATAAGTCAATAGGTTTTACTAAATTATTTTAAATAAACAAATGATCCTTTTCTATAAAGTCTTTGTTATTAAAGCTTTCAAGGCTTTACTATGTTTTTGTTGGCTTGGGTATATGAGTAAAGATAAAACGAAACTTGATATCTAAATTTTTGTATGTTAGGAAAGTTAAGGTTTACTAAATTTTAGAGAGGGGACATGTTATGAAAAAAACCATTATTGTTTCTTTTGTCTTCGTTTTACTAGCATATTTGGGGATGTATACTCCAATCTTCGCCTTTGATTGCCAAAGCGGCTACCCACATGTAGCCAAAAAGAATGGTACATACGACAATAGAGAAAATGATCTATGGGAACTTGCTCAAGATTGGGTATTCTACAGAAATAGGATTATATCGTGTAATCAAAAAAACGACAAAAAATGTGTCGCAAAATCACAAAACCAATTTCAACAAATTAATAATTGGTTAAACCAATATCCGGAAGAACATGTAAAAAAGGCTCTTGAATTGGCAGCAGAGTGTCGCAGATAAAAATTTACAACTTTTATGTATGATACTGATCAGGGATTAATCAGCTTCCTTTGCCGGGGTCCTTCGTCTCATCCGTGCCCGGGCCTCCCTTGCTCGCTTTGATCCAGGGGGACGTCCCGGTCTTTTCTTCTTTGTCCGGGTCATCGGCGGGTCCGGCTCGGGGTCCGAGTCTTGAATCAAGTCAAGGGATTCGATGGGTTCAACCTTCAAGGGTTCCAGCAAATCCACGTGCTTAATCCCCAATGGATTGAAAGCGGCTTCATATTCATCAGGGGATTCCAGCCAGGACAGATACAGCATTTTCCTGTCCAGAGCTTCTCCAATGGGTCGCTGGTCGGCATCCTGGGAATGGATTTTGTCCAGCAGGGAATTGAACAGCAGCAGTTCCGGCATGGACAGTATCTTGAGCTTTTCCCGGAACTCCTGTTGGGCTTCATGTTCGCCGGACTCGATCCGCTTCAACTCCATATCCTGCTGTTTGGCCTGATGCAGACTGAAAGCAATCCGGGACATCAGCTCGTATGAGGACCGGAGTTCCCGGATACCAGCCAGGGCGGTTTTCAGCTTTCCCTTTTTCTCAGCCTTGTCCAGTATGGTCTTGGTACGCTCCACAAGCTCGTCAATTTCACCCAGCAGATCCCTGGATTCTGCATCAACCTTTCTTT
>CAYNHL010000287.1:0-2205 GCA_964397015.1 uncultured Desulfobacterales bacterium
GATAAGTACGCTGCATTCTTCGAAATCGCGCAAGCCTTGATCTTGAACTTTTTACAAAGCCGTCTAAAAGAGATTTTTTACGAGTGTGTCAGGATTGGTCTCTGTCTATTTTTTTAGAACATCCCGGTATTTGTCCCTTAACTGGAATTTTAAAACCTTGCCTGATACGTTTCTTGGCAGCTCGTCAACCACTTCCATAAGGCGGGGTTGTTTGTAATCGGCCAGCCTGGTTTTAAGAAAGTCACGCAATTCTTCAATGGTAAGGGCAGCCCCTGGTGCAAGAATCACTACCGCCATTACTGTCTCTCCCCATTCGGGATGGGGCACGCCTATGATTACAGAGTCTGCAACAGCCGGATGCTCTGCAATGGCGTCTTCCACTTCCTTGGAGTAGACATTTTCACCGCCTGTTATGATCATATCCTTGGTCCGGTCCACGAGGGTTATAAAACCCTCTTCATCCATTACAGCCAGGTCGCCGGAATGCACCCATCCCTTTATAATGGTGGCTGCAGTGGCCTCCGGATTATTATAATACTCCCTCATGCAGGTTTCGCCTTTTATGCACAGTTCCCCCACCACTCCGGGCTCTGTCACATCGTTGTCATTTTCATCGGCCAGACGGCATTCCATATTCACAATATACTTGCCGCCGGCTCCGGCCTTGCGCACCTGGTCAGCGGGCTGGAGGGCCACTCCGCCGGGGCCGGCTTCGGTCTGGCCGCAGAGGCAGAAAAAGTTTTCGGTCTTGAATTTTGCAATCATTTTTTTAACGCCTTCGGCGGTCATGGGGGCCGCACCATACCCGTAATACCGGACCGAGGACAGGTCGTACTTGTCGAAATCCGGCACTCCCATCATCATCATGTACATTATGGGCGCACCGAAAAACTGGGTGATTTTTTCCTTTTCAATAAGCTGAAGAATCCTGTTGGGCTCAAAATCCCGGTTTATCACATGGGTTGCCCCCATGTAGGTGCCGGGATTGAGAAACAGGTTTAACTGAGCAGAGTGGAAAAGAGGGGCTGCATTGAGAATAATGTCATCAGGGTTTATGCCCACCATGCTGCCCATGCTGCAGGTCAGAACCATTTGATTGTGGTGGGTTAAAACAGCGCCCTTGGGCTTGCCGGTGGTACCTGAGGTATACAGGATCATGGAGTCGTCATATTCGTCCACAACCACGTCCGGCTCGCTGTGGTCACCGTTTTCCATGATTTCTTCCAGGGCGGGACACGATCCGTAGCGCTCAGTGCCCATGGAATAAATTCCCTTTACCTTTGTCAGGCGGGAAGGCATTTCCACGACTATGGATTCAAAAAAATCGTTGAACAGGATAAAGGTAGAATCGGAATTGTCCATGATCCATTCTGCTTCCCTGGGGGTGAGCCGGAAATTTACAGGTACTGCAACCCCTCCGGCTTTGACTGCTCCGTAGAAGGCAAAAACGAAGTTGTCCGTGTTAAGTTCCCACAGGGCCACCTTATCACCTTTTTTGAGCCCCTTTTTGATCAGTTCGTTGGCCACGGCATTGACACGCTGGTTTACCTGCTTCCAGGTATAGCGGCGTTCGTTGTATATTACCGCTTCCTTGTCCCCCACCATCCGGGCATTTCTTGCTACCAAGCCTCCTAAATCCATTTGAATTCTCCTTGGGAAGTTGAGTTTTATGTTTCAACAGATTGCTGACAATAAGGTTTTTCAGCCCTTCTGATCCTTTTCCTGATCCCTGAGTTTACGGCGAAGGATTTTGCCCACGGCGCTTTTTGGAAGAGATTCCACAAAGGCCACCTGCTTTGGCACCTTATAGGCCGCCAGTTTCTGTTTGCAATGCTCAATGATTTCCTGCTCAGAAACTGTCCCTTCCTGATGCAGCACAATATAGGATTTTACTGTCTCACCCCTGTACTCATCAGGCACCCCAATGGTGCAGGCCTCGGCCACCTGGGGATGTTCATATAAAATTTCATCTATTTCATTGGGATAAATGTTATAGCCGCTTGCGATGATCATGTCTTTTTTACGGTCCACAAGTGTCAGGAAACCGTCTTCATCAAGATAACCTATATCTCCGGTGTATACCCATCCGTCTTTTAGGACTTTTGCCGTTTCCTCCGGGTTTTTGTAATAGCCTTTCATGACCTGGGGGCCCTTAAAGCAGATCTCACCGGGTTCTCCCGGGCCCAGCTGTTTTTGGCCGGTTTC
>CAYNHL010000288.1:0-2181 GCA_964397015.1 uncultured Desulfobacterales bacterium
CAGTTGACTGGAAAATTTTTACCAAGATCTGTATCCGGCATAAGATCCTACCGCTAGTTTATCATTCCATAGAAAAAAACTCTGCCCTTTCGATTCCGGAATCTGTAAAATTGGAGCTCAACAAGCTATACCGCTCCAACCTGTTAAGAAGTTATATGGTATCTTCAAAAGCAATAAAGACAATTGCCCTTATGGAAAACAATGACATTCAGTGTATTCCTTTCAAAGGAAGTGTCATGTCTGAATTTGTGTATAAAGACCCCGGGTTGAGGCAATTTTCCGATATTGACCTGCTTGTTTCAAGACACAACGCGCCTAAAGCAATAAACCTGCTTTTAAAAAATGGTTTTACATTGGATATCGATATCCGTTTGGACCAGTTAGTCAAGTATACAGAAATTAAGGAAAGTATTGAGTTCAAGCTTACGGCGGAAAATTTGTATTTCGATCTTCACTGGGAAATCACGGGGAACTATTCAACCAGCCCGATTGAACTCCCAGATATTGAAAAAAGACTGATAAAAATATCGTTTTTAAACCAGAATATCTTTCAACTCTCAAGGACTGATCTTATTGTATGTCTCTGCCTTCACGGGGCCAAAAACATCTGGGACAATTTTGAAAACATTTTCTGTCTTTCTGTTCTGTTGAATGAATCAGACAGGCAGGACGAAAAAATTCTCATCGATACCTGTCGTAAAAAAAAATGCAGAAAGATGACAGCCCTTGGAATCTATCTTTGCATTCACTTTTTCAAAATCAATGTGTCCAGCAAAGTCAAAGAGTATTTTTTCATTTATCCTGACTTGAAAAACCTTGCACAGCCTGTCATAAAAGAGTTGTACCGGAATGAGCCAAGCAATTTTGCCTCTAAACCGCGTTTTCAAAACTTTCACCTGGCAGTACGGGATTCAATAAAGGACCGGTTGAGATACAGGATGCGAATATTGTTTGTACCAAGCTTTGTTGACTGGCAGATATATTCTTTTCCGGCATCCTTGACTTTTCTGTATTTTCTGGCAAGGCCCTTAAGGCTTGCAAAAAAATATTTCAACCGCTTTTCGCCAGGAAAAAACCAAAAATAAACAGGATCTGATGTATGGCACATAACGCACGAGTAAGACTGTTAGTGTTACCGGAAACGAAAGATGACGATTTCATCCTTGACTTTGTTACCATTGAGGCTTAATATCTAACTAACATACTTCATTGAAAATTATAAAAGAATCAAACAAATAATCTTTACGAATCAGGGGTTGACTGTAGGCTATGAGCAGACTCGCCGACAAAAAGGTATATTTAAAGGATCCTTCCATGGTCTCAAGGCAGATTGCCAACGAATTGGTCCTGGTCCCGATCAGCCGCAAAACAGCCGATATAGAGAATATATACACTATGAACGAGGTAGGTGCCCGCATATGGGAACTGATAGACGGCGAAAAGAGTGTCCACGAAATCAGGGATACAATCGCCGCTGAGTTTGAGGTGAGCCCTGAAAAGGCTGAAGAGGACCTGCTGGAATTTATCCGGCAGCTGGAGAATATAGGCGCGGTAAGGACTGCTTGACATGGAATGTTTTCACATACCGGAACTCAATTATGGCGATTTCAGCCGGCGGCTCCACGAAAAGGCGGCAAGCCAGCGTATTCCAATTGCCGGCAGCATGGAAGTCACGACACGGTGCAACCTGCATTGTGCGCACTGCTTTATAAATCTGCCAGCCCGGGATGAACAATCAAAGGTAAGCGAACTTAAAACAGCACAATGGTATGGAATCCTTGACCAGATTGTCGAAGAGGGTTGTCTGTGGCTGCTTTTTACCGGAGGTGAGCCTTTCCTGCGGTCGGATTTTCTTGACATCTATACACATGCCAAAAAAAAAGGACTGCTCATCACCCTGTTTACCAATGGCACACTGATCACTCCTTTTATAGCAGACCGGCTGGCCGAATGGCGCCCTTTTTCAATCGAAATAACCCTTTACGGCAGCACGCAGCAGACTTACGATCGGGTAACAGGTGTCCCGGGCTCCTACGAGAGCTGCATGCGGGGCATCGAATTGCTTCTCGAGCGCAAACTGCCTCTCAAGCTCAAGGCAATGATCATGACATTGAACCGACACGAACTGAACTCCATGGAATCATTCGCCGAAAAGCTCGGTTTGTCCTTTCGCTATGATCC
>CAYNHL010000289.1:0-2173 GCA_964397015.1 uncultured Desulfobacterales bacterium
CCAGAGCGACTTTATTCTCGGGCTGGTATTTGATAAAAAAGGCGAATAAAATCAACAAGCGGTTAAGGAGCATATAAAATGGAAGCAGCACAAAATGTGTACACACCACGGCATTCAATCAAGGTCGTGACCGCCACCTCTCTTTTTGACGGCCATGATGCGGCAATCAATATCATGAGAAGGATTCTCCAGGATTCCGGGGCCGAGGTGATCCATATCGGGCACAACAGGTCTGCAAAGGAAGTTGTGGATGCGGCCATCGAGGAGGATGCCCAGGGTATTGCCGTGTCCAGTTACCAGGGCGGGCATGTGGAATATTTCAAATACATGGTCGACCTTTTATCTGATAACGATGCGTCACATATCAAAGTGTTCGGCGGCGGCGGCGGGGTGATTGTCCCTTCGGAAATCCAGGAGCTCCATTCCTATGGCGTGGCCAGGATTTATTCCCCTGAAGACGGGGTGACACTGGGGCTCCAGGGAATCATCAATGATATGCTCGAAAAAATGGACGGCGATGCCATCGATTATTCCAGCCTTGATTTTGAAAGGTTGTCGGCAGATGACAAACATGCCACAGCCCATTTCATTACCGCTGTACAGGAAGCCTGCGCCAGGAAAGATGAAAAACTCGACAGGATCCTTTCGGGCATAAGAGAGAAGGCTGCGGCATGCAAGTCACCTGTGATAGGCCTTACCGGGACAGGCGGAGCGGGAAAATCCTCGCTGACCGATGAGTTGATCCTGCGGATCCTCATGGATTTTGATCATGTCAATGTGGCAGTCATCTCCTGCGATCCTTCAAGGAGAAAAACCGGGGGAGCTCTTCTCGGTGACCGCATCCGGATGAATTCCATCGAAACAGGCAGGGTGTACATGCGTTCCCTTGCAACGCGGCAGTCCCAGAGCGAGCTGCCTGAATCCCTTGTAGATGCGGTCAATGTGGTCAAGGCCGCCGGATACGACATTATACTGGTGGAAACCGCCGGTATAGGGCAGGGAGATTCGCGTGTCGTGGACCTGGTCGATTTGTCGGTTTATGTCATGACAGCTGAATTCGGCGCCCCGTCCCAGCTGGAAAAAATCGATATGCTTGATTATGCCGATGTGGTGGTTGTCAACAAATATGAAAAAAAAGGAAGTGAAGATGCACTGCGGGATGTCAGGAAACAGGTCCAGCGCAACAGGAAACTGTGGGATTCAAAACCCGAAGACATGCCGGTTTACGGCACCATTGCCTCCAAGTTCAATGATGACGGCGTCACGGCATTCTACCACGGCCTTCTCGATCTGATCAACGAGGTGAAAGGGCTTGAATATGAATCCTCTCTCGTGCGGACGGGGATCAAGACATCCACTTCCAAGACCATTATCATTCCAGGAGAACGAATCCGGTATCTTGCAGATATTGCGGATACTGTCCGCACGTATCACCGGGAGACAACGGAGCAGGCCGGAGCCGTTAGAAAACGCTGGCACCTTGCCCAGACAATGGATCTGCTGGAACAGGATGCAGGAGATGAATTTACGGCTGCCCTGGACAGGCTGAGACAGGAAATCGACGCTGCCGGTGTGGATGAGCATACCGATGCCCTCCTTGACAGGTTTTTCCAGCTGAAAGATACTTATTCAAAGGATGAGCTGGTCTATCAAGTCCGGGACAGGGAATTTAGACTGCCTTTATTCACCCAATCCCTTTCCCACATGAAGATTCCAAAGATCGCCCTGCCAGGGTTTGAAGATCCGGGGGAATCTTACCGGTGGATGCGCAAAGAGAATGTGGCAGGTGAATTTCCTTATACCTCAGGTGTATTCCCCTTGAAAAGATCGGATGAGGAGCCTACCAGGATGTTTGCCGGAGAAGGCGGACCGGCCGATACCAACCGCCGGTTCAAGCTTCTGTCTCAGGATTATCCTGCCAAAAGGCTTTCCACGGCATTCGATTCGGTGACCCTGTACGGGTTTGATCCTGACCGCAGGCCGGATATTTACGGCAAAATAGGCACGTCAGGCGTAAGCATCTGCACTTTGGACGATGTCAAGCTTCTTTACTCGGGATTTGACCTGTGCGCACCCAACAATTCGGTTTCAATGACGATCAACGGTCCGGCTCCCATGATGCTGGCCATGTTCATGAACACGGCCATCGATCAGCAGATGGAAAGGTTCAGGG
>CAYNHL010000290.1:0-2171 GCA_964397015.1 uncultured Desulfobacterales bacterium
TTTGGTTTATTTTTCATATTTTTCATGGGGTCAGGCTTGGCTTACGTGTGACCTCGGGTTATTGGCGTTATTGTTTTTCATCCCGAAAATAATAGCCTCCTGTTTTGGGAGACCCTTGAAATATTATTTTATTTTGCTCCCGGAGTTCTTTTAACCAACGTTCCAATGTTCTCTGGGGCAAATTCAGGGCTGTTTTAATCTCTCCATTCCGGTACCGGATCCTGCTGAGACCTGCCTTGAAATCATCGATAGTCATTCCCAGAGGTAAAGTGCCCGAACGGTGTTGCGCCGAATAAAAACCGGAACCTATTCAATCACCTCAATGATACTGTCTTCGAGATCCAGCCTGTCGATAAAATCTGTTTTGCTGCTACCTGAAAATCTGGCGCAACTGACCCGGGTGATCAAGGGCATGATTGAATCAGCAATGGCGTTGGATAACTTTTCTTCTGCCAAAAGAGGGTCGTCAACACCGACCACTTTACCATCATCTTCCCTGCCGATGATGAGCGTTCCACCAGCAGTATTGGCAAAGGCAACAACTGTCTTAACGATTTGCTTCAACGAAGACAAATCCCGTTTAAACTCCAAGGTTTTTCCTTCCGGAGCTATAAGCAATTCGGCAATATCAGAATGTATCATGGGGTCAGGCTTGGCTTATTGACGTTATTTGGGGGTGGACGGACAAAGCTCCGCTCTTTCGTTTACACGGAATAGACCGTCTACGATACCCTTTTTTACGGTTGTTCTTCTCTATCTGGTTTTACTATAATTTGCAAAGGGAAATGAAGAAAAAATTTGTTTTGGTAAATCAATGACATCCATAAAGTTTGCGGGCAAGGGCTGTTTGGCGGCAGGCTCGCCGTGCACCAGCCTGGTAGCCGACAAAAAAGAGATCATTGGCCGGATCGTCCAGACCGGTTTTGAGATGGTCGACGATGCGGCCGCCGGCTTTCAGGGTTTGGGCTTCGGGTATCCCAGGAGGTTTCCATATCCTGGTACAGCGCGGTGATATTGATGCGCAATTTCAAACCGCCTGGTAAAGACCTCAAAAGAGGTCTCCAGTCCAACATTCTCACCATTGGCCTCAAGCAGTTCGGGAATCATGATTTTTAATTTTTCAATCAACCCTTCCAATGTTTCGCCTTCAGTTGCAAGGCCCGGGGCGTCTTCACTGCTTGCAACAAATACATTTGCTTCTTCATCCCATTCTGCTCTGAGGCTGTTTAATACCGCCCCAGCAGCATAAAATCAATAGTTTTCAACCCACCCATATTCCATCGCAACCCAAAGTTTTTGTATCGTAGCCATCGTTGGCTGTTTTTGACCTGCCTCAAAAAAAGTAATTTTTTTTTCGATTTGTTGCATTTTTTGCTGGCGTCTAAATTTTCTTTATGCTATACAATTGTTTATGAAGGATTTAGTCATCAGAAACCGCAAAATTACCGCTGAGGACCTGCCTGCCATCCAGGCTGTGGTTAATAAACACTGGGACAGGGGCAGAACCCATATCTCCAGAGAACTGTGCAAACACTGGAACTGGATTCAGCCCAGCGGCAGGCTCAAGGACATGGCCTGCCGGGAACTGTTGCTGACGCTTCACCGGAAAGGCTTGATTGATTATCCACCTCCTAAAATCAGCTCCTATAATATTCGCAAAGCCACCGCCAGAATTCATGTGGACCAGAGCCCCATCCACTGCACCCTGGCTGAACTTGGTCCTGTAAGGGTGGAGATGGTCCGGTATACAGAACATGAGCCCCTTTACAACAGCCTGGTGGATCAGTTTCATTACCTTGGGTATTCCCAGATTGTGGGCAATCATCTCAAGTATATGGCTTTTTCCGGGGATGTGCCTTTGGCCTGTATCGGATGGGGGTCGGCAGCCTGGGCGGTTAAATCCAGGGAACAATTCATAGGTTGGCCAAAAGCGGTTAAAAATCAGCGGCTTCATTATATCGCGAATAACACTCGATACCTGATTTTGCCCTGGGTGACGGTCAAGTGTCTGGCATCCAGGATTCTGTCTTTGAACATCAAGCGTATCAGTGATGACTGGTATAAAGTGTATCATTTTCCGTTATACATGCTGGAGACCTTTGTGGAGCAGGACCGGTTCAAGGGCACCTGTTATCAGGCCTCTAACTGGATTCGTGTGGGTGAGACCAAAG
>CAYNHL010000291.1:0-2158 GCA_964397015.1 uncultured Desulfobacterales bacterium
AAAAGGCTGCTGAAGCGGCTGTGGCTGCCCATGGTGTTTATCTGTCCATCTGTCCATTGGATAGCGATTTTAACGACCTTCACCAGGCCCAGGGGCTGGATGCTGTCAGGAAAGCCCTGAAGAAAACCCGGAAAGTCAAGCTGCCCGGATCTGAACCCTTACCTTTACCGGATGAATTGTCACCAGTGATGGCGTTTGATTATGAACTACTGCCCGAAAGGCTGCGGGCATGGGTTCAAGATATTGCTGAACGGATGCAGTGTCCACCGGATTTTGTTGCGGCGGCTGTCATGTCTGCCATGGCAGCGGTAATTGGCCGCAAGGTTGGAATCAGGCCACAGGCGCGGACAGATTGGACAGTGGTATGTAATTTATGGGCGCTTGTGGTGGGCAGGCCGGGGGTATTGAAATCACCGGCGCTTGAAGCTGGATTGTCACCCATGAAAAGGCTGATTGCATCTGCAAATGAAAGATATCAACACGAACTTGAAAACCATGAGACGGAAGCACTGGCGGCCAAGCTGCGGAAAGAGGCGGCAGAGAAAAAAGCCCGGCAGGTTTTGCAAAAAGATCCGAGCGCTGACCTTTTGGCACTTTTGGCAGTAGGCGAGGAGCCCGTTTCTCCAGTTTTGAAAAGATATCAGGCAAACGATTCAACACCGGCAAGCCTGGGGGAATTGTTGAGACAAAATCCGAATGGACTGCTTGTTTTCCGTGATGAGGTTGTCAGTCTTTTAAAGGGTCTGGATCGAGAGGGACAAGAGGAAGGTCGTGGTTTTTATCTGACCGCATGGAACGGCGATTCACCCTATACTTTTGATCGGATCGGGCGGGGGCTGAACCTTCACATTCCGGCGCTGTGTATATCACTGCTGGGCGGAACTCAACCAGGGCGATTGTCAGAGTATATCAGCCAAGCTGTTAAGGGCGGGGCTGCTGATGATGGATTAATTCAACGGTTTGGTTTATTGATCTGGCCCGACCTGAACGGGACATGGGCGAACGTGGACAGATACCCGGACACGGAAGCCAAGAATAGAGCTTTCCAGGTATTTGATGAGTTGGACAGGTTGAACCCTTTGGATATAGGCGCGGATCAGGATACTGATTTTGATGGACAGCCAGACGGCATTCCGTATTTGAGGCTTGAACCTGCTGCCCTGGACCTGTTCACCGAGTGGCGCACCGCATTGGAATCCAAGTTAAGATCCGACCTTCACCCTGCCCTAGAATCCCATTATGCAAAATACCGGAAACTGATACCGTCATTGGCTTTAATAATCCATTTGGCTGATGGTGGGGCAGGCCCAGTGTCAGAGGATGCGACCTTGAGGGCATTAGCCTGGGGGGAGTATTTGGAAACCCATGCAGAGCGGGCTTATTCTTCAGTATCCAAAACTGAAGTATCCACAGCCAAGGCAATCTTGAAACGGATCAAAAAAGGCGATTTAAAACCACCCTTTACAAGCCGGGATGTATGGCGACCTGGATGGAGCAAGTTGTCTGACCGGGATCAGGTTATGGGTGGGCTGCGTATGCTTGAAGATTATCAGCACCTTTACGTTGAGCGAGTCAATACAGATGGCAGACCCAAAACGCTTTATCATCTGAATGAGGTGAAATAATGGCTGGATACCTTGAGCGATTAAAAACAAAAATACGGCTACCCCAGGTACTGCCAAAACTGCCAAAAGGTGAAAACACCACTACCCCAGGCACTGCCAAAACTGCCAAAAGCCCTTTTGACAGTAAAGACAGTAGGGGTGGTAGGCATATTTCAGAAACACCACCGGAGATATCGGCAACAATCCCGTTACCGTCACCGCCTGGGATGGGCCATGAATATGATGCCCTTTGGAACAAGGCATGGTTGCTGGCTGATTTTGTCGATGGTGACACCGCACCGTATGCAGACAGAAAAGCGAGATTGCCGGAACTGAAGCAGATGCGGCAGCGTATGGCAGCGATTGAACGGCAGGCAGTATCAACGGCAAGGTCGGAGCCTGAAACGTCACCAGCGGACACATGGCACACCTGGAAGTCAGACGACACCACCAGGGACATTACCCCGGACACCTGCCCGGCACGATGCAAGAAAACAGGTAAATGTCATGCACGGGCATATTTTGAAGCAAAACCGGGCCGGGCTGCGGAGTGT
>CAYNHL010000292.1:0-2151 GCA_964397015.1 uncultured Desulfobacterales bacterium
CTGGCCGATTCTCCTGAAATTGAACATCGCCTGATAACAAAAGCCCTGAACCTTGCCTGCAGCATGAATATACGGACAGTATCCATCAGATCCACGTGCCCCATGGCCAATCTTGATTCTGAAACAACTGTCAACAAATCCAAAGTCCGCATGCTGCTGCCTCTTCCTGAAAGCTCGGAAAAACTGCTGTCATCCTTCAAGGCCAAACTGCGCAGCCAGGTAAAAAAACCGCTTAAGGACGGCCTGACCGTCCAGTCCGGCGGGCTTGAACTGCTGGATGCATTTTATCCGCTTTTTGCTGAAAACATGAGGGATCTAGGTTCGCCCGTGCATGCCAAAGAATGGATTCGCCAGATCCTCTCGTGCTTTAAAAACAGGGCGGTCCTGTTCATTGTGAGCATGCCGGAGCAGACCCCGGCTGCCGGAGGAATCCTGTTATGCCATACCCGCATGGTGTCTGTACCGTGGGCATCCTCCCTGCGCCGCTTTAACCGCTGGAACCCCAATATGCTTTTGTACTGGTCCTTTTTAAAATTTGCATCAGACAACCGGTATGCCTGGTTTGATTTTGGCCGGTCCACCCCGGGTGAAGGCACCTACAGCTTTAAAAAGCAATGGGGTGCGTACCCATTTCCTTTGCACTGGGCGGATTTCCGGCCCGAGGCCGGATCCGGCACTCAACAGCACCAGCTCAAACCACAAAACACAATATCAGCGGTATCTGGAAAGAGAAAAAAAGCGGAAAGCTTGATAATGAAAATGCCGGTGCAAGTATCCAAGGTTCTCGGCAGTATGACCCGAAAATATATTTCATTATGAAAATCCTGTATCTTGCCCACCGCATTCCCTATCCTCCCAACAAAGGGGACAAGATCAGGACGTTCAATGAAATCAAATATCTGTCGGCCGCCAATGAAATCCATCTTCTTGCCCTTGCTGACAACCCGGACGACATGAGGTACCAGGCCGATTTAAACCCATACTGCAAAAAAGTCAGTATTTTTCCTTTGAACAGGACACGGGCGAAGTTTAAAAGCTTGTTCGCTCTGGCCGGATTCAGGCCGTTGTCAGCGGCATATTTTTATGTCCCCGGGCTGCAAAAAACCCTTGATCGTTGGCTGGAAACCGATGACTATGATGCCATTGTCTGTTTTTCTTCACCCATGGCAAAATATCTGTTTCATGCGCCGGCACTCAAAAACAGGTTATCATTAGGGATTCCGCAAAACCAGACCGGCCGGCCTGTTCTGATCATGGATTTCTGCGATCTGGATTCTCAAAAATGGCGCCAGTATGCAAATCAGAGCAGGTTCCCTTTGCGCATTATTTACAAAACAGAAAGTCGCCGCTTGCTGGTTTATGAAAAACATATCAATCAAAAATTTAACCATTCCGTGTTTGTCTCACAAACAGAATTGGATCTGTTCAAACAGCTTTACCCTGATGTCACAAACCTGACCGCCATTCAAAACGGCGTTGATACAGAATATTTTTCACTATCCGCTGAATTTTCCCCTGTTTCCCTCAGGGATACAAAAAATCAGAAGGTGCTGGTGTTCACCGGTGCTATGGACTATCATGCCAATGTGGACGGAGTAACCTGGTTCTGCCATAAGATTTTTCCTTTAGTCAAAGAAATATTCCCTGATGTCCTGTTTTACATTGTGGGCAGCAACCCGGCTCCCGGGGTCCTGGAACTGGCCCGTATCCCGGGGGTCAGAATCACCGGGTTTGTGGATGATATCCGCCCCTATTACCACGGTGCGGATGTCTGTGTCATCCCCCTGCGCATCGCTGCCGGTGTCCAGAACAAGATTCTGGAAGCCATGGCCATGGCTCGGCCCGTGGTCACGACAGCCAATGCATTCAAGGGTATCCAGGGCCGTTCCGGCGAACACGCCATTGTGGCTGACCATCCGGAAAAATTTGCCCGTGCGGTATCAACCCTGCTCACCGATCAAGACCGGAAAACCGCCCTTGCAGCCCGGGGCGCAGAGTTTGTGCGAACAACCTATAACTGGTCCTCCAGCATGACGATCCTGGAAAACCTGATCTGCACACACCCGCAAGTCACTTCACCTATCCAGACGACAGGCAGCCAATGATAACCGGAAAAACCATTTATTATTGACTTTCAGATCTAATATACTT
>CAYNHL010000293.1:0-2116 GCA_964397015.1 uncultured Desulfobacterales bacterium
GGTAAGGCTCAAGAATGTGCTCACCCAGGCGGAATTGAAGCTGGCTGACATGCATGAACACAAGGATGGCAGGGAGCTGGTAAAAAGGATCCGGATTGCGCTGCTCGAACAGGGCAGGCCGCTGCTAGTGGAAGCGGTGGAAAAAATTCTGACCGTCAAGGTAAAAAGCCTGCACACTGACATCAGCACCATCACCGGTGAAAGGATGATCCTTTTCACCCTGGTCTCCAACCCCTTGATCTTACGGGACAAAAATTAAAAACCGCGATGATACATGGAGGGTAACAACCTTAATGTGATGTTAACATTGTAGTTGACAACCTGTAAAATATATGTTTTAAATATAAAAAATAACCTGCCGGCAAAGGGTGTGCCGCACAATTTGTCCGGGGGGTGACTGATAATGACAAAGTCTTAAAGTTGGAGTGAGCCCTTTCGGATTTTTCCAAAGGGCGCAGGAAAAATATAAGGCCGTTGTCTGTTCTTATGGAACAGGCAACGGCCTTTTTTTATGGTCGTCATGGCAGCAATAAATCAGTGCTTCATCGGCTGACCGAAATTCAACATATTGAAAAAAATGGAGGAAAAATAATGATTTATAGAAATCACGCTGGTGACAAACCCATTGTACATGCAACAGCAACGATCCATCCGTCAGCCGTGGTGATCGGCAACGTGCAGATCGGTGAAAAAGTTTTTGTAGGACCCAATGCAGTCATCCGTGCAGATGAGCCCTGTCCGGAAGGAAAAGTGGAAGCCATTGTCATCGAATCCGAGGTCAACATTCAAGACGGTGTTATAATTCATGCCCTGGGCGGTTCTCCGGTGCATATCGGGAAAGGGGTATCACTGGCCCATGGGGCAGTCATCCATGGACCCTGCCGTATCGGAGACAACTGTTTTGTCGGTTTCAAAAGCGTTGTTTTCAAGGCCGACATCGGTGCCGGGGTCGTTATCCAGCACCAGGCCCTGGTGGAAGGGGTTGAAATCCCTGCCGGCATGCATGTGCCCTCCATGGCCGGCGTACTGATACAAGCGGATGTTCATGCCCTCAAACCGGTAACTACCGAACTGTCCGAATTTGCCGAAAAGGTTCGAAAAACCAATGTTTTCCTGGCGGAGGTAGCGTGACATGAATCATCCATACAGGAGAATTAATGGATAACCATTTCAGCAGAACCCTTGAGACCCTGGAAAAGCTGCGGGCCGAATCCAATGCTGCCGGGGGTCCAGAAAAGATCCGCCGGCAGCATGCCCAGGGCAAGCTGACAGCCAGGGAACGTATAGAGCTGCTCCTGGATGAAGGAAGTTTCGAGGAGTTCGACGTGCTCAAGACCGGCCGCGGCAGCTCTCTTGGAGATGACCGCCGTTATCTGGGTGACGGCGTTATCACCGGGCACGGCAACATCGACGGCCGGGAAGTGTTTGTTTTCAGCCAGGATTTCACCGTGATCGGCGGCTCCCTTGGAGAAGCCCACTCCCAGAAGATCTGCAAGGTCATGGACATAGCCGTGAAGGTGGGCGCACCCATCATCGGACTCAACGATTCCGGCGGAGCCCGCATTCAGGAGGGCGTAGATGCCCTGGCCGCCTATGGAGAGATTTTCCACCGCAATGTCCGGGCCAGCGGCGTGGTGCCCCAGATATCCTGCATCATGGGGCCGTGTGCGGGAGGGGCTGTATACAGTCCTTCCATAACCGATTTTGTATTCATGGTGCAGACATCTTCCTATATGTTCGTCACGGGACCCAACGTGGTGAAAACCGTGATCCACCAGGACATCACCTCTGAAGAGCTGGGGGGTGCCGGAGTACATTCAAAAAAAAGCGGGGTGGCCCACTTCACAGCTCCCAACGATATCCTTTGCCTGCGGGAGATCCGCCGCCTGATCAGCTACCTGCCCTCCAACAACCGGCAGCCCCCTCCCATCCTGGACCTGCGGGATCCTGCAGACCGCATCGACCCGGCCCTGGATTACCTGGTTCCCGAAGATCCCAGCCAGGCATATGACATGAATGTGCTGATCCACAGCATTCTGGACGGGGCAGAGTTCATGGAGGTCCATCCGGACTTTGCCCGTAATATCATCTGCGGATTCGGCCGCATGGGCGGCCA
>CAYNHL010000294.1:0-2114 GCA_964397015.1 uncultured Desulfobacterales bacterium
CATGATCCTGCCTTTAGGTGTCAGCACATGAGTGGATTTGTTCTTTTTTCCTTTTGCGGGGACAGGTTTTATGGCACCGAGCTCTCTTAACGTGTCAAAGCCGTCCTTGACGCTTTTGCCCGAGGGCCTGTCTATAAAGGGAAAATTGTTTATATCCCCGAGTTTCAATGCCATCATCCGCAAAATGACATCGGCCAGGTTGCTGCGCAGAATTTCAGGAGAAGTGAAACAGGGCCGTCCTTCAAAGTCGGCCTTGTCGTAAAGCCTTATACAGATGCCGTTTTCCACCCTTCCGCAGCGGCCTTTGCGCTGATCCGCCGAACTCCTGGATATGGCGGTCACCGGCAGCGCCATGGTCCGTGTCCTGGGAGAATAGTGCGGGATCCTGGCAAGGCCGGTATCTATGACATATTTAATGCCGGGTATGGTCAGGGCGGTTTCCGCCACATTGGTTGCAACAATGATTTTGCGGCCGGCCGTGGTCGAGAAGACACGTGCCTGTTCCCTTGCAGACAGCCTTGAATAAAGGGGCAGGAGGTCGACTGCCGGCAGGTCACGGCCCCTGATCAGCTCCATGGTATCCCCGATATCCTGGGCTGTCGGCATGAATACCAGGATATCCCCGCTCCTCGTGGTGCCACATATCTCTTTGACCGTATCTGCAGCGGCTTCGACATAGGCCTGGTCATCAACCGCATCCTCGGGATTTTCAGGCGAAGACAGGGGGGCGTAACGGACTTCCACAGGAAACATGCGGCCTGATACCTCGATGATTGGTGCGTTGTCAAACGCGGTGGAAAATTTCTGCGTATCGATGGTGGCCGAGGTGATAATGAGTTTCAAATCCCTGCGTTTTTTCATCAGGTTGCGCAGCAGCCCCAGCGTAAAGTCAATGTTCAGGCTGCGTTCATGCGCCTCGTCCACTATGATCGTGTCATACTGTTTGAGCTGCCTGTCCCGCTGGGCCTCGGCCAGCAGGATGCCGTCGGTCATCAGCTTGATGCCGGTTTTCCGGCTGGTCTTGTCGTCAAACCTGATTTTGTAGCCCACTGACCGGCCGATATGTTCACCCATTTCAGCGGCAATGCGTGTGGCTACAGTGACAGCGGCAATGCGCCTGGGCTGGGTACAGCCGATCATTCCTTTTTGGCCCCGGCCCGCCTCCAGGCAGAACTTGGGGATCTGGGTGGTTTTTCCGGAGCCGGTTTCGCCGGAAATGATCACGACCCTGTGGTTCTTTACGGCCTCGACAATCTGGTCTTTTTTAAGGGAGACCGGCAGCTGCCGGATGACATCCATATTTATGGCAGGAGGGGGCATTATGCTCTGGATATTATTTAAGGATAAAAAAATATGAGCGGCCGGCTTTGGGGCCGGCCCGCTTTACTTGATGATGCCGGTGATGTAGATGGGAATGACTGCATGTTCCTCATTGTCTGTGTCGAGATACAGGACATCCATGTAGCGCCCCCTGTCTTCTTTTGTGTTCGTAACCTGGATGATGTACCGGTCATGGTCGTCTGAAGTCTTCTGGACCAGTTCGTATACGAGGAATTCACCGTTTTTGACCCGTATCTGTTCAATGTTGAACGGATAGTCCGGCCGCGGGATGATCTCTATGTTTTCGACAATCGGGCTGCCTGCCGTTCCGGAAAGCCTGACCCTGCCGGGCCTGATGTCTGCAAATTTTTCGACCTGGCCGGTCAGGGCTATCTGTATCCATTCCTGGGCAGGATCATTGGTCTGTACCCTTACATTTTCACGAACCCGCCTTCCACCGTATCCGTCTGTCTTGAACGTAACTGTTATGTATCCCTCCTCCCCGGGAGGGATCTGCCGCGTACTCGTCGCGGCGGTGCAACCTCACCCCGACTTGATTTCCATAATTTTCAGCTCGGCATCACCCCTATTGAGAACAGTGAATTTGTGCTCGACCAGGGTCCCTTCAATCACGGGATCAAATTCATGGATGCTTTCGGGCAAAAGTACACTGGGTTTTGGTTCTTCTGTGTCAGCAGCACCTGCAATGGTGACTGTCAGCGCAAAATACAGGACTGCGGCAATGCCCAGGGTGATCAGCTTGAGGCTTGTTTTGTGTTTTTGTCTTTTCATGA
>CAYNHL010000295.1:0-2109 GCA_964397015.1 uncultured Desulfobacterales bacterium
GGGAACAGGGCTTTCTGGTTCAAAAGGGAAATCCCAAGAATATCCGGACCGTTAAAGACATGGCCCGGCCGGATGTCAGAATTGTCAACCGGCAGCAGGGTACAGGAACCCGGATTCTTTTCGATGGCCTGTTGAAAGCTGAAGGTATCGATGGTGAATCCATCAAGGGATACCGCTACGCTTTGCCCAGGCATATGGATGTGGGCCTTGAAATATTGAATAAAAAGGCTGATGCAGGTCCCTGCATAAAGCCGGTGGCCGGCCTTCTCGGGCTCGATTTCATACCTGTATGCCAGGAGCGCTTCGACCTGCTTATCAACAAAGACAGGTTCTTTGACCAGGGCATCCAGCTGTTTTTGTCCCTGCTCAAGGGCAAAATGATACAGGCAGCCGCCCAGAGCTATGGTGGATACGATCTTTCCATGACCGGTAAAATGGTTTATCCGGAATCGACTTCTGATTCTTGAATCTCGCTGATTTACAGTTTTTTACACCCGCATCATATTTGATTTACATGTCTGGGTTATCTTTGAATTGTAATGCCAAAAAAGCATGAATTCAATTGTAACCGGAACAGGAGAAGAAAAATGAAACAAAAAAAGGTAATCTGGATCACGGCGGGATTGTTGACAATTATCGCAGCAGCGGGACTGGCCATGGCGTTGGCTTCGGATGGCTCAAGGGCCTGTCCTTTTTCCGGCCACGGGTTTCACAAAAGAGGGCTGCCCCCTGCCATACAGCAGGATATCATGGACTTTGTGTTATGGCGGATGGACAGGGGGGCAAAAGAACTTGATCTTTCACAGGATCAGCAGCAACAGTATGACAGGCTGCGCAGCGGGCTGAAAACGTCTGTTGAAAAAGGCATAAAGGCAAGGATATCTGCCAGGGATCAAATGGCTGCGATCCTTGAACAGGATTCCCCTGATCTTTCAAAGGCGGCAATGGAAATAAAAGATCATGTAGATGTGCTCTCTTCAGCTGTATCTGAAAATCTGACACTGTTTGCAGATTTCTTCCAGTCTCTCGATTCGGATCAGAAACAAAAGGTTGCCGTCATTTTTAAAGAAAGGATGAATGCCCATGGCCATATCAGTCCAGGTTAACAGCCGGTTTTCCGTACCGTAGAAGGATTTCGGAAAGTCTTCCTTCTTTTTTGAGCTCATCAAAGGCGGCCTGGAAAATCGTGATGAGAAAAAAAGCACCATCTATTACACTGTCTCACCAAAAGAGACGGGAAAGGGAATTAGGTCTAAATTATGCAGAATTAAAATTAATTTCAGTATTGCACAATATAATTACTTTTCCTACAATTATTTATTGAAATTACCATTTGACTAAGGAGGTAATGGAATGAGCGCGAATGCAACTGGACTTGTCGCAGCAGCAGCGCTCGGGCTCCTGGGCTTAGGGCTGGCTGCATTGATCGGGAGGAAGGCACAACCGCGCCGGCTGCCTGGCCTGGGGGGTGCCGTCACGGGAGGCTGTGGTATCGGCGCACTGAACCTGGCGAGACTTGGTGACCTGGGGCTCCTCCCTATGGCCGGAATCCTCGTAGTCTACGGTGGACTCGTAGGCGGGATAATGCTGCTGGCACGACGCGGATCATCCTCTTCGAAAACGACATAACAGTAGAGGCGAAGGCAAACGTCACAGGGAAGACTACGGCATTACTATAACAACATAAGGGTAATACCTATACTCCAGAGAAATAGATCAGGTGGAAAAATCTACAACTGAGCCGCCAAGATTCCGGATCTGTTCGTCTATAGCCTCAAGTGCCTTTTCCATGGTTTGGTACGAAATGTCAGGCAGACGGCCGCCCCATGCTTTTTCGGCATCGGTAAAACCTTTGAGCATGCCCTCTCTTCCAGCTTTGAGCCGGTCGATATCATTTCCTGCCCCTTTTATGATAAAATCGGCAATTCGCTGGGAAGTTCTGTCCACTCCAAAATAGCCGGTTTCGCTCACAAGGTCCCGGGCTTCAGCGACTGAAAGCTCGGAAACCGCGGTGGCGGACAACGTCTCCTCCGGACCGTAGGCGCCCCGGCGGGAGTAGCGCCCCGTTTTGTCGAGGAGGTAGACTTCCGTTACCCGTTCTTCCGGGTC
>CAYNHL010000296.1:0-2078 GCA_964397015.1 uncultured Desulfobacterales bacterium
TTGGTACCGATCAAAAGCTTGTCCCCTTTGTCGGTTATAATAATCACCGGGTCCGGAGGTATGGTGATGTTTTTGTCTGTAAGTTCGACAAAGCGATCATCTTTTGTCAAGGGATCATCGGGATTCGGATTTTCAGGGTCTGAAAAGTGATACACAGCAGCACCTGTTTTATAGTTCAGGGCGTACAGCCTTGCGGTGCCTCCGGCGGAGCTGGTTGAGCATGGGTCCTGCTCAACCTCGGAATCAGGGGGCATATAGGTGGTAAAATACACAACCCCTTCATAGACAAGGGGGGTCGACAGGCATTTTTCACCATCGCCTTCAAGCTTGATATACCAGCCCCTGTTGTATTTGGCCTGAAGGTCTTCGGGCATTTCACCAGTGATGTTATTGTTGGTCAGGTCCACCATTACAGGTCTGTTGTCATCATCTTCGGTGTTTAGATCGTCTAAAGTCTCAAAGTCGCTCACAACGCTGTTTACTTTAATCTCATCGGTGATCCAGTCATTTTTAACGCAGTAAAAATAATTGACTTTTTGATTCCCGAGAAGGTCCAGGGGGTCTTCACGGTCACCTGTTCCAAAATAGGTATAATCACCTGTTACAGTTATCCATTCATCATCGTTTGTCTCAGGGGTTGATTTTGTATCGTAATACATAAGGTATTCCTGGACAAAATCCAGTTCACTGAATATTTTTTTTCCAATATTGGTTCCCGTGACTTCAAACAGCTCAAGGTTCTGCCAATTGCCGTCAATTTCAGGATTATTGTCCCTGAAACCAAACACGTGGCCTTCAAGGTCTGCGGCATAGATCTGGGTTACGGCAGGTTGAGCGCTTTCAACGACATTCACTGCAAAAGCGCTGACAATGGATGCGCCCATCCCGCTCAATGTATCATTGTCAAAGCGTTTTAACCGTGTGCCGTCATAAGCATCGATGATGTCGATAGAGCCGCCTTTAAGGGGAAGCTCGTCATTTGTATCATCACCGTCATTATTCATTGTTTCAATGTAGCCTGACAGGTCATCGTGATAATCGTAGCGGCTGTCATATCCTCCGGTCAGAAGAAAAGCGCCGGTGGTATCTTCCGGGTCTTCGTTCGGCTGGTAATGAATAAAATCCGGTTTTTTCCATGACTGGCCGGAAACCTGGTATTTATATTTGAATACAGGGGAATCTATATCTGAAATATCGAGTACGTAATAATGGTTCCCTCCCCTTCTTTCACCGCATATGACCATTTGTGCCGTTTTTGCAATGGTGGGTGATCCGTCCATGAAATAATAATGGCCGCTCAGATCCAGTACCTTGTCCAGGCGGTTGAACTGGGCGCCTGGAATATACCCCCATAACTCCCCACCGTCTCGATCGTCAATGCAATGCAGCATACCGCCGTTGGAGCCGACAAAAACGTATTTTGCTTCATCGATGGTGGCAATGGCAGGTTTTGAATGGTTCAAATCAAACATTTTCCAGTCTTTGTTTTTCATCCGGATATCATCGATAAAGCCCGAGAGCTCTTCCTGTGTTGATATAAAGTCAAAATAATCCGGTAACAGGTTTGATGCGGTGAATTGTCGTAACTGGTTATTGTCATCATAATACAAGGTTCTATCATTGTTTGTCACAAGCTTTTCACCTGCTCCTCCTGATGTCACGTTTGCCCCGTCAGGGGAACTGCTCCAGCAGGACCAGGCACTGTCTTTTATATTGCCGTCATCATCCAGGATTGCTTCCTGGCTGTCGCAGGAAGAAAAAGCATTGTCATCATTGAAGCTGTATTTTTTAAGATTGCCGACCCATTGATTCTGGTTGTCCTCGAGATTGGGCTTGAACATGGAAATATAGACATAACTTCCGGCATAAGCCTGGCTGACGTCGCTGATCGGCACGACAGGGGCTGCAAAACTTGTTCTCTGTTCCGTAATTTCCACCAGGATGGCCTGAAAAACGCCGGACAGGTCATTGGGATTGCTGGCATCGAAAAAAGCTCCTTCTCCGTCTTCCTTGCCCTGCCCTTTGTCTGCGGTTGCCTGGAGAAGATTTTTGCACTTCTGGGTCAGGCCGGAACCAAA
>CAYNHL010000297.1:0-2070 GCA_964397015.1 uncultured Desulfobacterales bacterium
GCCGGTGTGCAGATAACGAGAAATTTTATGCACAACAGGTTTTCAGACCGGATATCGTTTCTTGCCAAGTATCTTGCATTGAACGCGGAAGTCGGTGTGCTGATCAACGACAGGGAGGGACTCAAAAGCCTTGCTCTCAATCTATTAGGAGAAGAGGACGTAGGCCGGGTTACAATCATGGACAACCAGAACACATTGCTGGTTGATATAGAGCGAAAGATCCTCCCGCCTGTCTCTTCGGTCGAAACCCCTGTGGTGTTCAAGAGGGCCGGGGATGAAAATCTTCTTTTCATTGAACCCGCTCCCAGCCCCTTCAAACCTGCCCGGCAGGATGAAAGACAGGTGATCGGGAAAGTCAGGATCCAGTATTCGACCCATGGCATAGACATGCTTATGGTTGAAATAACCAGAAAATTCATGCTTTTGTCAGGAGTGCTGGCTGTTGTAGGCGGCGCGGTCTTTTTCTTCATATCCCGGCCCATGGTCAAGGAAATCAGGCAGCTTGCCGACGGGGCAAAAAAAGTAGCTGCTGGTGAACTTACCTATCGTGCAAAAACAGGCACTCTTTTAGAAACAAGAACTCTTGCTCTGGCATTCAACAACATGCTGGACTCCCTGGCCCAGAACCGAGCAAAGCTCGATGAGGCCAATCAGCGAATGGCCCGTCAGCAGGCGCTGGCACAAGTGGGAAAGTTTTCTCTCATGATCGCGCATGAATTCAAGAATCCCCTGGGTATAATCAAAAGCTCCTTTGATATGCTGAAAAAGGATTACCATATTCCTGCCGACAATAATTTCGCCTGGTACATAGAAGATGAAATCCGGCACGTGAATTCACTTGTAGAGGATTTTCTCGCCTTTTCACGTCCCTCTGAGGCTGTTTTCAAAAAAACGGACCTCAATGGCATTCTCAAGGATATCTGTATCAGGTTCGCCCTTATGCATGTAGAGAAAACCGGTGTTTTATTCAAGATGGAACAGGTTCCCGACACCCCTTTTTTTGCTGAAGCCGACGGTGTCCTCATGACAAGATGCATATCCAACCTTTTGAAAAATGCCTGGGAATCGGTTGAAGACAAAGGTGAAGTTGTCGTATCTGCCGGTACCATTCCGGACAACCGCTGGTGCATGAGTGTTTCCGATACAGGTTCCGGGGTGAGTAACACTGACAAAGAAAAGATTTTCGAACCTTTTTACACTACAAAGATCAAGGGATCTGGTCTCGGGCTTGCGTTTGTAAAACATGTCGTGACAGCACACGGCGGAGAGGTGACAGTTGACCAGCGCCCCGGTGGCGGATCGATTTTTGGTATCATCATTCCGGGAACAGACTGATTTGCAGGAAATTTAGGATAAAAAGAAAAAAAGTTATGGAAAAACCAGGTATATTGATTGCAGATGATGAACAAAGGATCCGCCATCTTTTATCCGTGATGCTGGAACGTAACGGGTTTGACGTAAGCCAGGCCGGCAATGGCACCCAGGCGCTGGACATGATAAACGAAGGCTCATATGACCTTTTGATCAGCGACATCAAGATGCCGGGCATGGACGGCATACAGCTGCTGAAGAATCTCAGGAAGGCGGATATCCAGATACCGGTCATATTCATTACAGCCTTTGCCACTGTGGAATCCTCGGTGGAGGCCATGAAGGCGGGTGCATCCGATTACATCACCAAGCCTTTCGAAGAAGAGCGCATCATTGTCACGGTCAACCGCTGCCTCGATTTGTCAAGGGTCCTGGCTGAAAACAGGCTGTTGAAAGAAGAAATCAAGAGTATTTCCTACAAGGACAATATTATTTTTGTGTCACAGCAGATGAAGCAGATCATGGCTCTGGCTCTGCGGGTGGCTCCAACTTCATCGGTGGTGATGATAACCGGTGAGTCGGGTACAGGAAAAGAACTTCTGGCCCGTTATATACATGAAAACAGCACGCGCGCAAACCATCGATTCGTACCCCTGAACTGTGCCGCCATTACCCCGACACTGGTTGAGTCCGAACTTTTCGGGTATGAAAAAGGGGCCTTTACAGGAGCCGACTCGAGGAAAAAGGGCAAATTCGAAT
>CAYNHL010000298.1:0-650 GCA_964397015.1 uncultured Desulfobacterales bacterium
CCCACATCGATCCATGATGTTTCGCTGATGGGGTAGACCCCCACCATACCGTTTTTTTCCTTGACCGCCTCCATAAGGTGGGTCATATGGAAAATCCCGGTTTCAGGAATCATGTTCAGGACATTGGGACTGAGCACATACAATCCGGTATTCACCAGAAAATTGTATTCCGGTTTCTCATTTATGATGTTTAAATTTCCCTTGCTGTCGAGTTCACAGACACCATACGGAATATGGTACTGCTTGGCAGCTGCGACCATGGTAATGTCATACCGGCCTGCCGTATGAAAATTGAAGATATCGGCATAATCCGCCTCTATAATAATATCACAGTTTGATACGAAAAAAGGCGTTTTCAGCAGGTCGGAAGCCAGCCTGAGACTGCCGGCAGTGCCCATGGGCTCTGTCTCTTCGATAAAACTGATGGTATAATCAGGTTGCTTTTCTTCAAAAAAAACCTTGATGATTTTTGACATATAATTGACGGTCAAATAATATTCATCCATGCCATGGGCCCTGAAACGATCTATGATATGATCGATAATGGTCTTTTCTCCCACCGGAATCAGAGGTTTGGGTAAAACCTGCGTAAAAGGCTTGAGCCGTGTACCTTTTCCACCCGCCATTATCACCACAGGTGCTGAAACCTT
>CAYNHL010000298.1:660-2060 GCA_964397015.1 uncultured Desulfobacterales bacterium
TTGTTTAAATTATTTTTTTTTGCTTTTTTCGCTGAAACCTTTTTTTTAAACGGTTTTTCTTCCCTTCCAAACAACGTCTCTACTGTCACATAATCGATCACCCGTTTTTCAGGATCCAAAACCGGGATCAGGTTCAGCCGGTATTTTGTGAAAATCTTTTTTATTTTTTCGACATCGTAGTCGTCCTGGTATATGAAAAAAGGGTCTTTATTATAAGCTTTTGAAATATTTCCGGTAACATCCTGAACTTTCAGGATATGCCTTCTAATATCTCCATCAGTCAGGGCTCCGATCAGCTTTCTGTCATCATTGACCACCAGAAGTATTTTTTCAGCCGTGGCATCCAGTTTCACCATGGCCTCCTTAATGCTCAACTCCGGATTCACAGTGATATCTTTCATGATCACATCTCCTCTTTTAAAGATCTGTTACAGGGATCATTGCCACATTTGACCTCACCTGAAAAATCGACAAAACGTTTTTTCATTATGCCTGAAAGACAAACCGTCTCGAGAATCTTTTTGATGACAGCAGCTGTATCGGGCCGTTCAAAAGGAACCGTCATATTCCTGGTTTCAAGCCAAAAGGAGGGATCAAGCACCCTTTTTATGGCACGAATTATTGATTCTTTTTGTGGTGGACAGTCAACGACACTGTCCGCGCGAACCCGTCCTTTCTGGCGGTCACCGATATTGACTGTAGGAACACCGAAAACCGGCGCTTCCATGATACCGCTTGAACTGTTTCCGATAACTGCATCTGCAAGTTTCATGGCAGACAGGTAACGGGAAGATCCCAGTGAAGTAACTGCCCGGCAGGTATCAGGATGCCCGGACTGGTATCCATGGATCATCTTATTTATGATACCGGAACCGGTGTCGGCATTGGCCCCCGTAAAAATGACCTTGTGATCTCGAAAATGATCCAGTGCATCGAGCAGTTGCTTAAATTGATCTCCGGCGCTGCCTGCTTCCAGTGTGACAGGATGAAAAGTCACCAGGAAAAAAGGGGTGTCCAGTTTCATGCCGATCGTGTTCTCGATTTCCTGACGGCTCATCAAAGACAGGTTCCTGATATTCTGTACTCCCAGCGCACCGACATTATAGACAGTTTCAGGGGGCTCCCCCATCTGGACGATCCTTTGACGATAAGTTTCGCAGCAGGGAAAATGCACCTGTGCCATTTTGGTAATGCAATGCCGGAAGGCTTCATCAACAGCTCCCTGAGTGGTTTCCCCGCCATGGATATGGGCAATGGGAATACCACAGACATGTGCGGAAGCAGCACAGCAGAATGCTTCAAACCGGTCGCCGAGGACAACCAGGATATCCGGACGGCACCGTGAAAAAAAACCTCCATACTCTGTCAACGCCTTCCCCATGGAACGACAGATACCTTTG
>CAYNHL010000299.1:0-2055 GCA_964397015.1 uncultured Desulfobacterales bacterium
TGACCCCGTTGTTTTCCTTTATTGGCTGCGGGCGCCTTTGAAGACGATGTTGTAAAACGCTTTCCAGAAATATTTCCATTGGGTTTTGACGGGATGTTTTAAAAATGCCCGGATATAGCGTTTCTCCGAGTCGGATATCTCTTCGAGCGTCACAGGGAGATCGGCATAATAGGGCGGTACCAGCCCGGGCTTGACATGTTTTCGCAGTTCTTTGAGTTCCTGGTCATACATGGAAAAATACTGGACACTCAGCGGCCTGACTCCAACCAGCTGCAAATCGCCCCTGAGCCAGTTGTACAGCATGGGCAGTTCATCGATCCACAGCCGCCGCGCAAATTTTCCCCAGGTCGTCAGCCTGAAGTCATTTTCAAGCTTTCCGCCTTTCTGCAGCCCGTGTTTTTCCACCAGGTATTTCTGGAGATATTCGGAATAGGGGTGCATGGTCCTGAGCTTGTAGATGGGCACGATATCATTGTTGTATCCCACCCGCTTCAGCGCCACCAGGGGGCCGTAGGTCGGATTTTCATCGACCGCCGGGGTCTTGGCCTTCCTTGCGATAAAACACAGCCTGTGTTCGATATCCTTTTCCGCTACGATGTCAAAGCCGCAGAAGCAGAGACGTCCCAGCACCTCGGCCCTGGAAAGCACCCGGTTTTTCCCCTTGGTCACGGCAAAGTATATTTTCTGCAGTCCCGGCAGCTTGGGCATGACCCGCGTAAACAAGAAATCGATCATGTATACATACCGTGCAATCTCTTTGGGAAATTTTGAATAAATCCAGTCCCGGTGAGTTTTGATGGTATGGGCACGTCCAACATAAATTCCACCTGGAATCAGCATTTTATGGGTATCGAGAAAATATTTGTTGAGTCTGCGGGTGTCGTTGATCTTCTCGAGGTTTAAAAAAAGCCGGATCGGTATCCTGTCCGATGTCAGGGAGATAATACTGCTGTTGTGGTCTGAAGCTGTCTCCATGCACAGGATTTCATTCAGGTCGATATGCCGGTCAATGAATTCGAAAAGGGCCCGGTCCTCTCTGCCAAGCTTTTGTTCAAGTTTTCTGCGCACCGGCTCCCAGAGTTTTTTACGGATGGTTTCAAGATCGGTCTCCTGTTTCAGCTCCTCCTGGTTCAGCAGCTGCTGAACTTCTTCGATCGATTCAATGTCGTCCGGGCCTTTATGCCTGAGCCACTCGTAATAAAGTTTGAGGAAAACCATTTCGATGAGCATCAGGACCAGTATAGTTCCATATGCCTGGAAACGTGAAAACTGGAACAGCCTGAACCCGTAAACCACTACAGAAATCGTGGCAAGCATGAACAATCCGGCCTTGAGCCACTGCCAGAGCGCAAAATAAAATTCATGGCGGCTGGTTATACTGAACTTGTCCGTCACGATGGCCGTTGAAACCCACAGGCCGAGGATAATCATCAGCAGCAGTTCATAGGTGTCGGATAAGGCAAAAGTTCCTCTCTTGAAAAAATTGACGGCAAAAAAAGCCGCCAGCACAAACACCAGGTCAATGACCGTCTGGGAAAACGAGCTTTTGGTTCCGCGGGTTACCCTTGGAACTTCGATCCGGAGCGAAATGTCTTTAAAGGAGCGGGCCTGGTTCCTCCTGAACCGGACTGACCAGACCAGGATTTCCATGAGCAGAAAAGTAAGGCACACCAGGAAAATCTGCAGCCTGGAGTACTGGTGCAGCCCGAAGAAAACGATGATGAAGGTCACGCAGTAACCCATATACAGGGTGGACTTGACCAGGATCACCATCCCGGTACGCAGGGAGGAATACCAGGCTGTCTTGAATTTACTGGCCCCGAAACAGGCAATCAGCCAGCACAGGTAAAAGATAAACAGCAGCCCCATATACCGGCTGGAGAGCCCTATCGTTCCCTGCTTGGCAAAATTACTCAGAAAATAGGCCAGGTTGAGCAGGAAAAAATCAAGAACAGCGATCTGGTATGAAGATGTAAACCCGAATTTATTCATGTGATTCTCTATATGGGGTCAGGCTTGGCTTATTGGCTTATTTTCAAATAAGCCAATAAGCCA
>CAYNHL010000300.1:0-2052 GCA_964397015.1 uncultured Desulfobacterales bacterium
CTGCAGAATGTATCTCCCTGAAAAGGGTCATGTTGTTGATTCTGTTTTTAAAGAGCTGCTCTCCATGCATATTCAGGATGCCCATTTCGGATATAGCCCTTACAGCACAGGCATTCGCCCTGTTTTTGATGCCGTTATAAAGTTCAGGATCCCAGTCAAACAAGGGATGGGAGTCGATAAACAGGAAATCGGTTGCGATTTTTTTTTGATTGATGGTGTCATCAAATTCGTTCCAGTCGATATCACCGGCAAAAACAGATACTTTGTCAGACAGGAGAAGCGGTCTTAAGTCGACATATTTTAAGGCCAGGCAAAACATGTCAAGGCAGGGTTCAAGAATCATGATCCTGAAAATATCCGGTCTTTTTTCCAGGGCAATAAGCTGCCTGTACCCCATATCCATGCCGGTGAAAATGCATATGGTCTGGTTTAAATTGTTTTTATTTTTAAGCAGCGGCATCCGGTCATGAATTTCAGCGATGGGATCATTCGGACTGCAGACATAAGTATATTTTTCCCCGGGATGATGGAACTTCATTGTAGGCAGTGTTTTTGTAGGTATTATATCTCCAATATTATTCTGGGAATAATTAATGACTGTCTGGTGTAATTTTGGATATTTTTGCTTTAGTAATGATAAATTTTCATCTTGAAAAATTTTCAATATCATCTCCTTATAAAAGACTGTAAGGTCATGTGTTTCGATAGTAGACAGATTTCAGCTCTTTTTCAAGTGCTGAAACAGTGGTATACCATCCTTGGAGAAAGTGTTTTACATGTTTTTTTGAAAGATATGGGAGACTGATGTCAAAAATCGCAATAATACCCGCAAGGGCAGGCTCCAGGCGGCTGCCGGGAAAAAATATTCTTCAGGTTATGGGCCGGCCGGCTTTGTATTATCCGGTCCGGGAGGCCATTGCTTCCTCATTGTTTGACCAGGTGATTGTATCCACTGAAGACAGCAGGGTAAAAGCTGCGGCCCTTGACAGCGGGGCAAGGGTGATGGATCGGCCCTCTATGCTTGCGAAAGATGATGTCGGGGTTGTATCTGTGTGTGAAAGTGTCTTGAAAAATCTTGAAGCGGAAAATTGCCTGCCTGACGTGTTCTGCTGCATTTACGCTACAGCCGTGTTCATTGGGGCCCAGGATCTTGCCGGGGCGTTCGGGGTTTTGGCCAGCGATCCTTCTGCAGGCATGGTCATGGGGGTTTCATCCTACAATTTTCCCCCTGTCCAGGCTCTTGAGTCCAGGGATGGATACCTGGAGTACAAGTGGCCGGAATACAAGGGGATACGTACCCAGCAGCAACCGCGTCTCCTTGTGAGCAACGGCACTTTTTACTGGGCAAAAACACCTGCATTTTTAAAGGAAAAAACATTTTACGCCTCTCGTTTAAAGGGGTATGAGATTCCATGGCTTCGGGCCATCGATATGGACACGCCCGGGGATTATGAAAATGTACTGCGCCTTGCGCCACTGTTTCTGGGTAAAGGATGATTGTCTTTAGATGCGATGCCGGCCGGAAAACAGGGTACGGCCATCTGAAAAGATGCATGGCCCTGGCGGCCTGTTTTAAAAGGACAGGGCTGGACACACGGTTTTTGATGTGTTCTCCAAAAGCCGTGGTTCAGGATATCCTGGCACGCCGGGGGATGATACTTTCACAAAGAAAAAATCACCGGGACTGCCTGGAATGGCTTGTTGCCCGAAAGGAAGATATCAGTCTTGCCGTGCTGGATCATTATGAAATCGGCATGGATATGGAAAAACAGTTTTTCGGACTGTTTCCGGTCATGGTCATTGACGACCTTTGCCGTGGACACTGGTGTGATCTTTTGGTGGACCAGACATTCGGCCGGACACCGGCAGAGTACCAGGGAAAACTTTATAATCCGGGCACCCTTGTCCTGGCCGGAAGCCGTTACACCCTGATCGATCAGGCTTACAGGGGAGTCAGGACCTGCGGCAGCAGGCGCGATGTTCTTTTGACTTTCGGGGCTGCAGACCCCAGAAAAGCTGTGGTAAAAGTTCTTGACATGCTCGAAGACAGAC
>CAYNHL010000301.1:0-2044 GCA_964397015.1 uncultured Desulfobacterales bacterium
CCAGACCGATGCAGCCATCAATCCTGGAAACAGCGGCGGCCCCCTGGCTGATATCACCGGCAGGGTTATCGGAATGAATACGGCTATTTTCAGTAAAAGCGGCGGTTACCAGGGCATCGGTTTCGCCATTCCCATAAACATGGCCAAAGGAATCATGGAAAGCCTCATCCAGAAAGGCCGCGTAGTACGCGGATGGCTGGGGGTCAATATTCAACCGGTCACCAAAGATATTGCCGACAGTTTTGGATTAAAAACAGCAGAGGGTGCCCTGGTGGCTGATGTCACAAAAGACAGCCCGGCAGAAGAAGCCGGTGTGAAAAGAGGAGACATCATTATTTCACTGGACGAAAAGCCGGTGGAAAACCCCACGATCCTGAAAAATCTTGTAGCACAAAAAGAAGTTAACAGTAATGTTCCGCTCACTGTAATCCGCAATGAAAAGAAGAAAAACCTGCAGGTGAAAATCGGAGAGCTGGCGCCTGAAGAACAGACCGGAAAATCCAAACCAGATTCTCCCCAAAGCGCACCCCTTGGAATTCATGTTCAGGAACTGACCCCTGACATTGCCGCCCAGCTGGGTTATAAACAGGAAAATGGAGTGATTGTATCCGGTGTAAAACCCGGCAGCCCGGCAGCAGGAGCAAACATTCGGCGGGGCGATCTCATCCAGGAAATAAACCAGTCCCCGGTTGATTCAGTGAAAGCATATAATGAAGCGGTGAGCAAAGGTGAAAAATTCCTCTTTTTGATCAGACGGGGAGAAAACACATTTTTTACGTTGATAAAACCTGAACAATAAAAAATAAATATTAACGCCCTTGTAATATGAGCCAAAAAAAAAAGACATGACCCGGGAAAATCTCCTGTTTTATTGGATATCCCGGGTCATCTTTTTTTCCATTATACAGCTGAAATGGCTTTTTGAATTTTTGCTGGATCGTATGCCTGTTTATACAGGGGTCCTGATTGTAATGGTGCCAGTTCATCAGCATAGGGACTGGTATCTTTTTGATATAAAATACCGATGGGAATTTTATCTTCCCATTCCATGGCCTTTTCAATTGCCTGGTGCAGGTCATCTGCTTTATAGTCTTCTTTATTCAATGTATATACGCGATCTTTATAAAATTTATAGGTGTTCTCTTTGTTAAAGGAAACACAGACCTGAAGAATATCTATCAGGCTGAATCCCGGATAGGAAATACCTTCACTGATCAATTGGCTCAAATGCTCTATCTCTTTGCAATACCCCCGGGCCACGAATCCCGCTCCCTGTGACAATGCCAGTGCCAGAGGATTGGATGCCTGGCAGGCCACCCCCATGGGCTGGGCTTTGGTGATAAAGCCATGCCGGGAGGTGGGGGAAGCCTGTCCTTTGGTCAGTCCGTACACCATGTTGTTGTGTACCAGCAACGTGATGTTGATATTACGTCGCAGAGCTGCCAGAAGATGGTTGCCACCTTCACCATAACAGTCCCCGTCCCCCATATTGACCAGGATAGTCAGATCATGATTGGCTAATTTTGCCCCGGTGGCGACCGGCAGTGCCCTCCCGTGGAGTCCATGGAAAAAATTGCAGTGTAAAAAATGAGGCGTTTTAGCAGCCTGGCCGATCCCGGAAACCATCAATATCTGTTCCGGCGAAAGCTTCATGCCGGCCAGTGATTTTTTGATGGCATTGAGAATGCCGAAATTACCACATCCCGGACACCACTTGTTTTCATAATCATTGTTGTATTGCGTTGTGTCACTCATCTAAATTTCCTCCAGTACGGATTTGGCATGCTCTGCTATCCAGTTGGGCGTAAACGGCCGGCCGTTATATTGCAGCAGGGAAGCATGAAATGAATGGCCGGTCTGCTGGCGGATCAGCAAACCCAGCTGGGAGGATGCATTCTGTTCCACGGTAATAAAGCGTTTGCACCGGGACAATGCATCGTTTGCTTTTTTTTCGGGAAAAGGCCATAAATCACAAAAAACCAGGGCACCGACATCAAAATTATCAGCCCGAAGCAGATCGACTGCTTCTCTTATGGCTCCCTTT
>CAYNHL010000302.1:0-2028 GCA_964397015.1 uncultured Desulfobacterales bacterium
ACTTTTTAAGGTGCCGATGGCAAGGCTTTTATGCCGGGGAATGACACAGCCGGTGTTCTCCCGGCGCAGAACCACATGGCTTCCCCGTTGCCGTACTTCATCAAATCCAAGGCGTTTAAAAACTTTGATGGCTTCATCGCCGGAGATCTTCGGCAGTTCAGGCATGGGCGGAGACCTCGAAGGTGGTGAGGAACGGACGGGAGAACGGTTTTAACGGAAACTCTTCCAGGTATAACTCGGTTGCTTCCTTCAGGTTGCTGATTGCCTCGGCAATAGTTGTACCCTGACTGGCGGTTCCGACTTCCGGGCACTCGGCCACATAAAGGTCATCTTCCTGATGGATAATGGCGGTAAGGGTGTTCATGTTTCTTTGCTCCTTATTGAACCGCGTGGTTATTGAAGTTCTGTCTGTGCTTTTAATTTGTCCTTTTCAATAAAGGTATCCAGCAGCTGCATGATCTGGCGTTTGTCTTTAGTCGGCATCTTCTCTATCTGGCTGAATTTCCGCCAGAGACGCATATCCTTTTTATTGATTTTTTCATCTGCTGTTTTGATCCCGAGCAGTTCATCCGCCGAGGTTCCCAGGGCTTTGGCCAGAGTGGGTAACAAATGTGTCGGCGGATACTTGGCCTGTTTTTCATAATAAGCGATCATTCTTTGGGATATCCCGGTCTCTCTGGCAAGTTCCCGCTGGGAATACCCGGACTCACTCCGGAATCTTGTCATCCGGTCACCAAATGATTCTGTATCGTTTGATTTCATTTTTTTGGGCATAACCAAAGTCTCCTGTTGCTTGGTGTTATACCTTATTATACACCCACATTTTAAATCTTCTCCTTTACGTCGGAAAAAGTCTTGACATGCTGATACATAAAATGTATCAAAAGATAACACAAAAAGCAACCAAAGAAAAATTAAAATCAGTTCAAATTTTATATTGACAGTTGACAGTCGGTAGTTTGCGAAGAAAAGGCCATCAACCTTGGACTTTGGCGAGTGCGGGTTGATGGCCTGAAGTCAGAGAAACAAAGGATTTACGTCCTTTGGCCTCTTTCGGTTTTGGAGGGCAGAACAGCAAAAAGATCGATTTTCAGTAAATGAATTCGGTTTTTGGCAGGCAAAATACGGATTTTGACGGACCGGTCCGGGTGAACCAAGGAAAGCAGGAAGTATTTCAGATTTTACAAGGCTGTTATCAGGCAGCCTTTTTTACATAATGTGCTCATCGGTTATTCACCTCGACCAGTAACCTGAAAGCGCATGTTTTAAAGGCTCAGGTTTACCAATTCCCTCAAAAGGGTTCTGTTTTGTATCTTTTATGAGAGTATTGATTCGACGTAATATTTTTTTGTCAGTTTTTTGCCAGAAGAGATAATCGTCCCATGCATTGTCTGAAAAGACGAGCTTCACTCTATAAGCTCCTTTTCATGTCCTTTACCATTTTCAAGCTGGACAATTGACTCCAGTAAACGTTTGGCGTTCTTGGGAGATCTTAATAAATAGGCTGTTTCTTCAAGCGCTTCATAGTCTTCAAGTGACATAATAACCACTGAATTTGAGGATTTACGTGTCACAATAATTGGAGAACGGTCATTACAGACTTTTTCCATAGTTTTTGCAAGGTTTTGTCGTGCGGCCGTATATGTTATTGCTTCCATTTTTGGTGCCTCCTGTACAGCTTATTGTACGTATAAATATTAATTTTTCAAGAGAGAAGACAGAGGCCCGGCATGCTTCTTGAAATGAAATCGGACCGGATCACCGGCACTGGCACTCGGTATGTCGGTTATGGCATTAATCCATGAAAGCGTTACTTTTGTGCTCCCAATGGCACATCTTACACAATTGAACTACTGATAAAAACAATCGATCATATGAGAATTCAGCTCAATGAATTCCCCATGTTGACATGATCCGGAACTCTTCTGTATAGTATTCAAAATAAGGCAGGTAAATATGCTCGTTATATCCGATCAGGTGCAGATTCCTGAAAATGAAATTCAGTGTGATGCGATCCGGGCCCAGGGC
>CAYNHL010000303.1:0-2021 GCA_964397015.1 uncultured Desulfobacterales bacterium
GATTTCATTGTGCGGCAAGGATTATCCTGTGCCCCATCAGGTTGATATCTTCAATTCTGCCTTTTACCTGCATCTGTTCGCCGAGCAGGCCTTTTAATAGAAAGGTACTTTCTGCAACCGGCGTGATGACGGCCACATTTTCCATTAGCAGTTCTTCTTTTCCGTCTTTTCTCATGTATACACTGGATTCACACATGTTCTTCTCCTTTATTAGTCTTCTTTGGTCAGCTGGGTAACGTTGACAGAACTGTCATTTGAAATATCTATCAGCGCACCTGCGGACAAGGTGTTCATGGCGCAGTTTACCACCATAGTCCGGTGGAATATCTCAAAGCCTGCCTGTTCATGAATATGGCCGCAAATGAGCAGCAGGGGGGACCGGTACCGGACAAACCTTGCCAGGTGGGTGCTGCCGGCGCTGAAGCGGCCGGCGACTTTGTCAAGACAGCCCCTTGGCGGGGTATGAACCACCAGGATACTGTCCGGCGTGACAACGGGAAGGATGGTCTCGAGGCGCTGGCGTTCAAAAAAACAGATTCGCGATGAAAAGGGCAGCACAAGGGTGCCGTCCATGCCGGTAAACCGACGGCCCTGAATTGTCAACGGAGCCTGGTTCAGGAAATGAAATTTTCCGTTGTGTCTCAATTTTCTGCGCAGATTTGTAAAATCGGTGTTGCCCAGGATTCCGGCACAGGGTACGGTTATATGTTTGAGGAAATCCACAAAAGCCTGCTGCCTGAAATAACTGGTCATATCACCTGCCATGATCAACAGATCCGGGGCATGAAGTGATATGACCGACTTGACAGCTGAAAATCTTTCAGGTCTGCCGTGAATATCTGCTACAGCATATATGCGCATGACACCTCTTTTAAAAACCGGGGTTGAAAGTTCAATGCAAACCATAAGCCATTTTAAAGGATTTGACAAGCAGGGGACCTGGTTGTATCCGGGCTAATTTTTACTTGACTATGCAACTACAGGGTAATAAAAGAGGATAAACTTTTAAAGGGATACATTGGGATGATGAACACGATTCAGGCATTGAAACGATTGATCGACCCGGCCAAGATAGCTGTCATCGGGGCGTCGAGATCAAAGGAAAAGGTGGGCGGCATTGTTTTCAGGCGCCTTGTATCTTCCAGGAGACGGCTGTTTCCGGTCAATCCAAAAGAAATTGTCATTGAAGGGTACAAGGTGATGCCGGATATTGATTCACTGCCGGATAATATTGATCTGGCCGTCATTACCATTTCCGCTAAAGCTTCCGTTGCCGCGGTGGAAGCATGTGCAAAAAAGGGAATTCCCAATTACATCATCGTTGCCGGCGGGTTCGGAGAAACAGGCCCTGCCGGCCAGCTTCTTGAAGAAAAGCTCAAAGAAATTACCAGAAAATACCCCATACGTATACTCGGGCCTAATTCCCTGGGAATTTTTCTCCCTGATGAAAATATCGATACAATTTTTGTGGAGCACGGAGACACGGCACTGGACAGGGGAGGGAAGGTGGCCTGTGTCGTACAGAGCGGGTCTGTAGGTGTCGAGGCGCTCGGATATGCGTCCAATACCGGGTATGGCATGAGAGCCTTTGTCGGGCTGGGCAATAAGTGTGATCTTGACGAGATCGATTTTCTTGAATTTTTTGAACAGGATGAAAAGACAAACTGCCTGGCCTTTTACCTTGAAAATATTGAACGGGGCAGGACTTTTTTGGAAGCGGCCAGACGGGTGACAATCAATAAGCCGGTCGTGGTTCTCAAGGCCGGGCGTACCCGGACCGCCATTTCAGCCGTCAGTTCCCATACCGGGAAACTGGCCGGATCGGACAATGTGATCAGCGGAGCACTCAAGCAATACGGAATCCAGCGTGTCTATGACGATGAAGAGTTCTGTGATGCATCAAAGGTCCTGTCCATGCTGCCTGCCGCACCTGGAAACCGGGTGGCGGTTTTGACGGCCGCCGGCGGCTACGGGGTGATGTGTACGGATTATATTGAAAAAGATGACAGCCGGGCTCCCCT
>CAYNHL010000304.1:0-2008 GCA_964397015.1 uncultured Desulfobacterales bacterium
CTGGTAAAGTAGATATTCACTGTTAATTTTAACAATAGGCTTCTTATCTGCTCCCGTGCCGCTGTCTGAACTTGGTCATGTCCGCGGTCGGGGCATGTTGCCACTTACTGCCGTATCTCTTGGAACATCTTTTGGAGCACCTGGCGGAACCGCCTTTTTAATCCAACCTACAGCGGCCTTTGTGGCAATACCCAGCAGCGTTACCCTTATTAAACCGGGGCTGGCGGATCTGGCGTGCAGGCCGCGGAGTGAGCCGTGAACTTCCTCAGCAATGGAACCCATGATTCGCTCCATGGGAGTTTTTCGTGTTATGAACATCCCGGCGGCAAGAAAGCCAATACCCGCGGAAGTCCCTGTTGCCAGGTAGGGAGAATCCTTTACATATCCTCGCCAATCCAGTTTTTCTTTGATACGCTCGCCGATCCGGCCGACTGTCCGGGAAATGATCTCTTCTCCTTCGGCGATATCCTGACGGATATCTTTGCTGCTGCGCTCCACATCCGTTTCCTTTATGTCACTCAGATATTCTCTTTCACCCATTCCATGTCCTCCTTTTCAGTTTGCATTGTCTTCTGTGCTGCAGGGATCGATTTCTTCAACCGCCTGTAACCGATGAATACAATGACGGCACTGATTAAAGCAAGCGATCCTCCTGTGACAATCGCTGCATTGACGTGGGACATATAAGAAGTGAGTCCGATGATCAGTGCAGCACAAAAACACAGGAATGCGACAAAACTGATGACAGCTCCTGCCGCAACAGTTAAAATTCCGCTGCGGACAGCCCTCTCCTTTTCACGGATTCCCTGGATCGCAAGCTCAATTTCGTTATGAATCATTATGGCTGAATTATTGGCAAGCTGTCTCAGCAGTTCTGTAAATGATTCGCTCCCTGCGGCAGCGTCTTTGTTTATCACGTTTTTATTCATCGGGAAAAACCACCTCCTTACCTGCGCCGTAAAACAGCTCCGAGCATCAGCCCGATACCCCCTGCAATCAGAAGGCTGCGCCCCGGACTCTGCCTGACAAATTCCCGGACACCTGCATCCGCCTGCTCATAGTCGAATTGCCGGACATACCCGGCCGCCCGGTCAAACCACCCGGATATCTGCTTTCCGTACTGGCCGATGCCGGCCTGTGCGCCCTGGTCATCGGTTTTCTTGCCTATGGTCTCGGCGGCATTGTGCAGATTATCGGCAATCCTGTTTTTGACATTCCCGAAACCGGCTGACCTGGCCGAGCCCTGTGACCCGGCGCCGGTTTCTTCGGTTTTATCAATGACCCTGTTGTCTATTTCCATAGATTTCTCCTTTCTGCAGATTTACATAAAACTTCTGTCCGAAAAACCCTGATGGTTCATTTGACACTCATGTTGTTGACCACCTTTTTTACGCCGTGAACGTCACTCACGAATTTGGTCGCCAGATCCCTTGCAGCCGCGTTTTCGGCTTTGCCACCCAGCGTTACCACGCCTTCCTTGGTACTGACAGTGGTGTTGATGGCGCTGGTCGAGCGGTGATACAGCAGCGTCGTCTTAACCAGGGCGGTAATGGACGCGTCATCTATGGATTCGCCTATGGCGTCCATTTTTTGGCCCATTGTTGTTTCACCCTTTTTCATTGCGGCGGTTCGCACGGTCATCTCATTTTTAACGTCTTTGACACCTTCGACATCCCCGGCGTATTCGGTCGTCAGTTCCTTCTGCGCCATACTGTCGGCTTCGCCACGCAGGGTGACTTTCCCCTCTTTTGCCAAAACCTCGGTTCCGACGGCGCTCACATTCCGATGGAACAGAAGGGTGGATTTCACTTTGGTAATGAGCCATGCATCCGAATGCTCTGCAGGGGCTTCGCCGCTTACTTCCAGTTTGTTTTCCACGCTTCTGACTCCGGTCATGTCTGCAACCGTCTCCCCAGCCAACAATTTGCGGGATTCTTCGGAAACAGTACCGGTCAGGGTGACAACGCCTTTACCGGACTTGATTTTAATGTCATCGCCTTCGAGGTAT
>CAYNHL010000305.1:0-2002 GCA_964397015.1 uncultured Desulfobacterales bacterium
AATGCGGCCAGGACGCTTTCCCGTCTCTGTTTCAAAACAATGAACTGGAAAAACTCGGCAAACTGAAAAGCCGGCAGCCCTATATCGCCATTGTATCTTCAGAAGGGGAAAAACACCTGGAGATCGACAACGAAGCGGGCGGAGCCATCAAACTGACATTGGAAAACTTTACGCTTTTCGAAAATGACAGACAGGCCGCCGTAACGACAGAACCGCCACTGCCGTAAAAAAGATTCAGATGAAAATGGAGGCTATGGCCATCACCCATAGAACCCCGGCCATTGACAGACAGACAAACACGGCGGCACTTCCCATATCCTTTGCCCTGCCGGCAAGCATATGAAATTCAGGTGATGCCAGATCCACGACTGCCTCGATGGCTGAATTGAGCAGCTCGACAATGAGCACCAGGGCTGTTGAAAAAAAAAGCAGGCCTTTCCAGGCCATGGACAGGGGCATAAAAACAATCACCAGGGACAAAACACCAACCAGAAGCATCTCCTGGCGAAAGGCAGCCTCGCTGGCCATGGCATGCCTCAACCCCCTGAAGGTGTAAAAAAATGCCGACCATATCCTGGCAATCCCGGTTTTAGGTGCAGGTTTTGTTTCCATGGACCATGGTTACCAGTTTCCTCTTGATCTGTAAAGTATGTAAAAGATTCAACTTCCCAAATTAGTTGATTTAAGTAGAGCCGGACAATTTTCTTTCTAAATACCAAGTATTCAGTATGTCACACCGGTGAACCGCCATCCCGGCAAAGACCGTGAGATCCTTGAACCGTGAGATCCTTGAAAGGCGTAAAAACGTTTATTCATCCGCCAGATTCAGGGACCCGGTGCGCTGGAGCAGGAATACACGGAATTGAAATTCTCTAGGCCATGTATGGTTAAATCCAACCTGGGAGACGACCGCCCAAAATTGTCATGAGAATGGGTACCGGATGAATGGTTGATTTATGGAGTAAAAATGAATTTCTAATCGAGATGATGCCAATCTTCTCCTGGTGACCAGACAGCACCCGCCATTCCCGCTGTCAAGGGTCAGGATAAATGCTGCGCGCCCTTGACAGGGGAAATGACGGGTGCTACCCCCGAAACTAAAAAAGGACCATAATTGATAAAAGAATTAATCAGAAAATGTGACAACATCCTTGACAAATAGCGAGCAAAGTATTCCTCGAATTGTCCGTCATTTTTTAGTTGCTGTCTTTTTACCAATTAAAATTTTGTATACCGTATGGATACTCTTTAAATATAAAACTATAAGGATAAATGCGACAAAAGTAATCCCTCGACTATTAACAGAAAAGCCAAAGGCTACAGCAATTTCTGTGCCTACATAGTATCCAGTGATAAAAAGAACAGGCATAACAACAAATGAAATAATATAAAACCGCTTTTTTTGAGCCTCTGAAAATGTAGTATTCATAATTCCTATTAATCCATTCCTGAAAATCATGGGTAAGAATTAGAGTCCAATTCCCAACCTTGATGAAATGTCCAAGCACCAAACACAGTCATTGTAACCCCTGTTAAGGTGACCATACCACCGCCCACTAAGCCTACTGGTCCTCCTGCAGCAATTATTCTAACTCCAATGCTTGTTAGCTCTGAACCTGTTACCATCAATGTTGTTCCTGCACTGTAAAAAGTTAGAGGTCCTGTGGATGAGTCTGCGCCGGGTGGTAGATTCGTATTCATTAAAAATAAATCATTGGAAGATGACGTTGGAATTTCATTTTGGGTAGGACCTTTGGTAATAAGAATCCAAGTGAGGTTGGAAACACTATTCGCGGGATCATTAAGATTAGACCATCCATTTGATTCCTGCCCAAATTCTTCATTATAACTTTCCGTGCCAAAATCAGGATCCTTTTCGCCAAAATCAGCTCTTCCTCCTGGGTTAGGAGAACCATAGTGATGCACATCCGGATCAACATAAATCAAAGGATTATTCAGGCAATACGCATACCGGTTCAGGCTCTGGGGGTTGAAAGGTTCG
>CAYNHL010000306.1:0-1987 GCA_964397015.1 uncultured Desulfobacterales bacterium
TCAACTGCTTTTTTGAAAAACGGGATGGCTTTTTCAGGGTCTTTCTGCCGCATTTTGACAACTCCCTGGTTGATGTAGGCCTCTGCAAATGATGGATTTATTCCTGTTGTAAGGTCGAAATAGTAAAATGCCTTGTCATATTCTTTTTGTTTGAGGTACACAGTGCCTAAATTGTAATGGGCTTTTACATGTTTAGGGTCAAACCTGATGGCGGTCTGGTATTCTTCGATTGCCTTGTCGATCATGGTAATGGCTTCATACAGGGTGCCAAGCAGAAAATGGACAGGAGCCAGTTTCGGGTTTATTTTCAATGCGTTTTTTGCGTGGATGATAGCTTTTTCATAATTTTTTGCTTCTGCATAAAGGCTGCTCAAGTTAAATTCAGCCCAGTACTGCCCGGGCTGGATTTCAAGTATCTTTTCATATTGCTCAATGCCTTTTTCAAGAAGGTTCATCGATGCGTAAACATTGGCAAGGTTGAAATAAATAACGACGTTGTTTGGTTCAAGTTCGGCTGCTTTTGTGAATTCTGCTTCCGCATCGATCCATTTTTGATTCTGGGCCATGATTACGCCGAGTTTGGTACGAAGGCCTGGCTCAAGGGATGGATCGATCTTCCAGGCTTTTTTGTATGCTTCTCTTGCCGGGTCAAAAGCGCCCTGCTGGAGAAGCCGGTCTCCTTCCCTGATGTGCGTGTCGGTCTTGTCAGCGGCAAAGGCCGCATGAAAAGGAAGCAGTAAAAGACACATATATATTATTAAAACACCTGTTTTGCTGTTGCGGCTCATTGTACAAAAACCTCCGAAAAAATGATATGATTGATTGCAGTTACAACCTGGAATATTTATATAATTTTCATTGCAATTGCAAGGTAAAAATTATATGTAAAGGCTTTATTTTGAATGCGCGTTATTTGGAGGATTGCATGAACCGGTATGTATTTTCAATGTGTTGTCTGCTTGTAATTACTTTTGCCCTGTTTTCGGGAACAGGGGTATGTGATACAGGCAAAGTCACCAATTATGTCGAAACGATCAAGCCGGCCCAGAAGCCAGGCGATGCACTGACTGATGCTGAAAAGATCGACCTGCTGAGAGAAAAGGCGGACCAGGGAGAACCTGCAGCCCAGTTCCGGCTAGGAGTCATGTATGAAACAGGAGAATATCCGGCAATCCCCAAGAGTCTTAAAAAAGCTGCCGAATATTACGAAAAAGCTGCTGACCAGGGATATATGCCTGCAAAAAACAAGATGGCTGTGATCTATTATCATGGACTGGCCGGCTACGAGAAAGACGTTACAAAAAGTATAGCTTTGTTCAAGGAAGCAGCGGACTCCGGCAGAGCGGATTCCAGGTTCATGCTCGGAAGCCTTTACCTTAAAGGCGTTGAAGGCTTAGATAAGGATGTAAAGGAGGGAACCCGGCTGATATACACTGCGGCCTTGAAGGGAAACGAGATGGCCATGGACGAACTCGGGGTGATGTATTTCAACGGCACCGAGGAAATAAAGCGGGACCGGGGAAAAGCCTATATGTGGTACAAGCGGGCTGCCGGAAAAGGATATGCACCGGCCATGGTTCATATAGGATCCATGTATTATTACGGTATCCAGCCGGTAGACAAGGATGAGGACAAAGGTATAGAGTGGGTTGAAAAAGCAGCCAACAGCGGTGATGAATATGCCTATAACCTGCTTGTGGAATGGGGCGGAGGACAGGAAGTTGAAAAAACAGTGACCCTGGAACTGAAAAAAGGCGGGAACATCAATCTTGACAACGCTCCTGAAGAAACCGACCAGGAGCCGGAGGAAGACATCACCCCGGATGACACGGCCACGGGAACAGATGACTGAGCAAGGACAATGAGCTTTGCCCCGGTGAACCCCTTGAACCCCTTTCATGTCCTGATGCACCTTTACCGTCACCGCAGGCTTATTGCAAAGCTGGCCAGAAAAGAGATCCTTCTGCGGTACAGAGGATCGCTGCTG
>CAYNHL010000307.1:0-1971 GCA_964397015.1 uncultured Desulfobacterales bacterium
AGCCACCGGCTCATAACCGGTCGGTCCCTGGTTCGAATCCAGGTGGGCCCACCATATACAGGAAACATAAAATATGAAAAATGTCTGTATTTATAAAGGACAAGATCAACCAGTATGAATGTGTCTGGAAAAAGACAATTTCAATAATTTAATAAAAAAAGCGTGGTAGCGATACCACGCTTTTTTTAATGAGTATCGACCAAAATGACTACACCCAATGTAAAAGACCTTCTGGCACTTATCAACACCATCGCACCGTTTGAACTGGCAGAGGACTGGGACAATTGCGGGCTTCAATGCGGTGATCTGTCATGGCCGGCCGAGAACATTTTGATTTCACTGGATATATCCCCTGCTGTATTGAATGAATCGATTCGTCTCAATGCTGACGTCATTGTTACCCATCATCCGCTTTTCCTTTCGCCGTCCCGGCAGATCCATTTTTCACAGATGCCCGGACTGGCTGTTCAAATGGCAGCGCAGCACAGTATATCGATTATCTCCATTCATACTAACCTGGACAAGGCGGCAGGAGGGTTGAATGATTATTTTTCCAGCCTGCTGGGTATAAGACCTGTCCAGGCACTGGTACCATCAGGCAGGACAACCGCCTGCATGACGGATGAACATGAACAACTCGAGGGCTTCGGCCGGATCGGGCTGCTGGAAAAACCACTTCCGTTTCTTGAATTGACATCCAGGGTAAAGGATATTTTCAATCTGCCCTACTTGAGATTTGGCGGCAATACCGCGCTTAGTGTAAGTACGGTGGCAGTCTGTACAGGCAGCGGTTCCTCACTGGTTCAGGCATTCATCAAATCCGGCGCCCAGGTTTTTATTACCGGTGACATGAAATACCACGAGGCCAGGCAGATAGAGGAAATGGGGCTTGGTTTCATCGATGTAGGACACTTTGGATCTGAACATATTGTCGTTGATCTTTTGCTGGACAGGCTGCGTACCGGTATTGGCAATAACAGGTGGCTGGTTGAGATTGGCGGCTTCAAGAAAGAAACTGATCCATTTATCATAGAATAAGGATGTGAAAAAATGACGGACATAACCAGGTCAGATATGGAGACACTGCTGGAGCTTCAAAAAACAGAAACCGAGATAGTTCGAATTCAATCCCTTCTCAGCCGGGTGGAGGGTGAAAAAGAACGTCTCGAGGCCAGTTTGAAAAAATTTGAGGCCGCCTACGAAGACAGCAGAATCGAATTTGAAAAGACCAGTGAATTCTGCCGGGAAATGGAAAATGAAATTCAGGTGGTAGCCCAGCGGATACAAAAAAGCAACGAGACCCTTCGGTTTGTCAAAACCAATAAAGAATACCAGGTGTTACAGCGTGAAGTCGACGATAACCGGAAACGAAAAGAACTGCTTGAAAATGAATTGATCGAACATATGTCAGAAAGAGAGGAGCAGGAAGCTGCTGTTCAGGAAGCACAGGCACAGCTGGTACAGCTAAGGGAGAAAACCCGGGCCGATAAAAAAGCCATGGATGAAAAAACGGCAGATGACAAAGAGGCTCTTGACGATTACCTGGCACAACGTGAAAAAATCAGCCGGGACCTGGATCCGGACCTGATGTACCAGTTTAACCGGATTTCGAAAATGAACAACGGCCTGGCCGTCGTTCCGGTGAAAAAGGAAGTCTGCATGGGATGCTACGTTAATATCCCGCCCCAGCTCTACATCGAGGTCCAGAGGTTTAAATCATTGATTTTATGCCCGCAGTGCAGTAGAATACTTTACTATACCGAGTAAAAAAGGTCTGACCAGACCAGACGGCCGCCGGGTTCAGCTGAATCCGGAGGAAAGTCCGAACACCGCAGGACAGGACGCTCCATAACGTGGAGTCATGGTGACATGAAGGAAAGTGCAACAGAAAGCAGACCGCCTGGCCGTCATGGCCGGGTAAGGGTGAAACGGTGCGGTAAGAGCGCACCAGTTTTCCGGGTGACCGGGAAA
>CAYNHL010000308.1:0-1958 GCA_964397015.1 uncultured Desulfobacterales bacterium
CCCTATCCGGTGGAGAATCCTATGAAAAAGCTTTTATTAAAGGTTGCGATAAGCCTTTTGCTGATTGGTGGCTTGTGGATGAACAGTGCAGTCGCCAGCCAGTTTGCAGGCCTTTGGACCGGTACCCTGTACGCCAATATTCCAGGCTCTGCCTCCACCGTCGAGCTTGAAGTGTCACTGGATTCAAATAACAGCGGTACGATTACCAAAACAGATTCGCCTGTTGCCACCCATATAATTCCTTCAGGACTAGGCCTGGTTTCCGGTAATACCATGACCATAGATCTTCCGGTTGCCATAGAAGACCAGGAAGATCCCGACTGCATCAACTGGAACGTTCTGGCAACGTTGACATGTGATCCATACGGATATGAAATGACGGTTTCAATTACAGGTACTGCATGCGGAGATGACGGCGGTACATGGATGGATTTTTCCGGAACACTTTACAAGGCATGGACCGTACCCGCGACACCAGTCCTTGTTGCCCCTGGAAACAGAGCCACCCAGGTCTCTTTGACCCCCACACTTACCACAAATCCTTTTGCTGACTCAGATCCTGACAGCACCCATATGAAGACGGAATGGGAAATCAGCACTGAACAAAATTTTCTGACACCGGTTCTGTATAAGCAGAGCACTGACCGGCTGACATCTTTGACAGTTCCCGACATGATCCTTGAAGGCATGACTACCTATTACTGGCGGGTCCGTTTTTACAACAGCAATTATTCTATTTCCGAATGGTCAGACGTCTTTTCATTTACAACAGCTCAAGGTTTTGCAGATCTCAACCTTAACGGCATCCCGGACAACCTTGAAAACAACTTTGTGGACCTCGACAATGACGGCACCCCGGACATACAGCAGACCGGCACGATAAAAAGCCTGAATACCGCTGTAGGAAACGGTCAGATGGGTGTATCTATAAGAGAGTCTGATACTGTATCAGCCATAGACAGCATCAATGCAGTTGATCCGGATGATATTTCCAGTTTTGTCCGGCCCCATAACATGCCCCTGGGACTGATGTCCTTTAGACTCAATGTCAACAATGCAGGGGATACAGCACTGGTAAGAGCACATTTTTCACAGGCGGCACCTGAAAATGCCACGTGGCTTTTCCATGATTCGATAAACGGATGGACTGATCATGCTTCATATGTCACCTTCAGCGCGGATCGCAAATCTGCCTTGATAGAACTCAGGGATGGAATACAGGGGGATGCCGACGGTTTGGCCAACGGCATTATCACAGATCCAGGCGGGTTCGGGATCGCTTCCTGGCTGACAGGGACTGTCAGTGATGAAGCGACAGGACAGGGAATTTCAAATGGTACCATCACGGTATCCGACTTTGACGTGACCCTGTCCAGCCAGTCCAGCGGGGAATACCTGACCATGATGCTGCCCGGTGTCTATGACCTGGTTGCAGCCGCTCCTGGTTATGAATCAAAGACTCTTTCCGGTATTGAGATCCAGGAAACCCGGGTTGCAGTCCAGAACATCGCCCTTGCCGGCAGGGTAAAGATTACAGGGCTGCAGGTATCGGGAACCCCGTCTCCGGCAACTCCTGTTACATTTACAGTCAATGCCCACAGCGGCAGCGATATTCTCAATTACCGGTACTCTTTACACCATGGATACGGTACCCCGGCCTATACCGGAAATGACTGGCAGTTGATGACCGTCACGGAGTACCAGGCTCAAAATGCCTGTACCCATACATTTTATACGGGAGGCAAATCCATTGTCGTGGCCTGGGCCACCTCCTCGGCCACTGATTCTGTAAACCCCTCCGATGTACCAATTATAGGATGGTCCATAGATGCCGACCCAGCTTCCTGCACCCCCTTATTCACCGGTGTGCAAATCATCGGGGACCAGAAAGTCAATGAAACAATCACTCTTTCGGTCTCGGCTGTCAGTCCCTGCAGCCGGCCTTTGTACTACAGGTT
>CAYNHL010000309.1:0-1946 GCA_964397015.1 uncultured Desulfobacterales bacterium
GTCGACATTATAGGCCCGGTGGCTCCTGTGAGCATGGCAACCTTTCCGGTAACCATGTTTATGCATGAATTGGGGTTTGTATAAGGATGGGGCAGTTTATTTTCACTTTTCATCCGCCTGTCTGCTGCCAGCACAGCATCCTGGCCGCCCACTGCGGAACTGAAGGTGACAGCGGTCCTGGGCGCCAGATCTTTTGTAATTTCAAGGCTGCTGTTTTCAAGGGTCCGGTGAACCACAAGCAGGGCATGGCGGAAAACAGGCGAATGCCAGTTTGCCATCTGACGAGGGCTTAAAAAGGTATATGGGCTGGTATCAAACTCCGGAACCTGACCTGCTATGCGGACCGGAAAATTATCATCCACGTCAAAACGGGTCAGCGGGCCGATTCCGCTTGTGGCCCGGCACAAAGCCTGCCATTGGGCCTTTGGCTCAGTTCCCAGACACGACACCATATCATATCCCAGGATAACACAGCTTTGACTGCTCATAGCTCTGCCAGCCCCTACCAGGCAATAAACTGATAGAGCTTTGCAAACATTTCATAAACCTCTATCCAGTTTTTGAAATCCTGAGCAGATCTCATATGGGCTCTTTTGTTTACCATGATCCAGCTCATATGGGCAGCGCCGTCCTTGCAGGTGGAACAATCCCTGGTTGCCGAGGTGCAGCACCGGTGCTTTGTGCAAAGATCAGAAGCCCATCTGGTAAAATGTATCAGGCGCCTTGGCCGGGGATTTCTGGTATCCAGGTCCTCGGTTACCGAAGGGCATTCGGCCCAGCCAAAACTGCGGCCCAGCATTTTTCCCGTGGTGATGACCTCATGATAATACTTTGACGATATAACCGTATCAGGATAGGTATCGAGCATCTCATCCATTTCTTCTCTCAGGTCTGAAAGCTCTTCAGGCCTCCAGTAAAAACCATCCACCCCCTCATCATTTGAAAGAAGCTGCATGTGAACCTTCAGCCCTGCATCCCTTACCTTTCTTATGATCCGCCAGGTTTTGCCCACCTGCTTTGGTGTGATGGTATAAAGATAATAGGCGTGGGGGTCTCCTTCATAATTTTTGCCTGATATCCTGAAAGTATCCCTTCCGCGCAGGCGTTTTTCATCGTCTTCATCTCCCCAGAGTGAAATTCCCACCATCATGTCCGGAAACCTGTCCCTTGGCACCTTTATCAACCCGTTGGTAGCACAATAGGTCGGTACCCTTGAATAAAAGGCCTCCACGCGGTCCAGAAATAAAGTGGGCTCGCCGCCGATAAGAATGGCAAGATTTACGCCGCGCTGTTTTTCAGCATCAACAAAGGCTTTCCATCTGGACAGATCTGTTTCTTCCCCTGCCACTTTGTCTTCGCCGGAGGAAAAGAAAAAACACCCCTTGCACCTCAGGTTGCATTGATTGGTTACATCATATATTGAAGAACGTATGTTTAACTTTGAAATTTTCTGATACCGCTCATACCAATGAGAATCCAGAAGAGAACTGACTGTTTGCATAATACAACCTCGGGTGCTGTGCCTGAAAGTCAAAAAATATCGTTGCCCGGTGGGCTGACATAACCTGGGCTCAGATCAGGACTTTTTTCATAACCCCGGACCCATACAGCCAGATACACATCCACGTAATCCAGCCAGGCCATAAATGTTTCCGGACGCGCGGCGTGACGAAATAATTTTGAAGTAACCACAGCGCTTCCCGCAGCATAATGCCGGCAGTCTGCACAGTCCGTGTCAGGAACACAGCAGGATTCATTCCTGCTCCAGGTCAGATCTGTCCGGTACTGCCTGAAGCTGCGGCCAAGACCGATTTCCGCCGATGAATTCACCCGCGGATAAGGGCATGAAAAAAGATCATTTAAACCAAGGCTATGGGTATGAACCACCCGGTGATAGGGCGAAAAAACAATATGTTCGGATACATGCCGGATACATCTTCCATTGC
>CAYNHL010000310.1:0-1926 GCA_964397015.1 uncultured Desulfobacterales bacterium
AATTTTTCCTTGTTGAATACCCGAAAGATGCCGCCACTACCGTAAGAAAAACCAGGACCCACAACACAAAAACAAGGGCCACTCCTCTGTTGTTTCCTGTTATCCGGTTCATTGTTATCTCAATACCCTAAATCCTGCTTCATCAACTTCAGCTGCTCGTTGTCAGGGTCGATCTTCATGGCTTTTTGGTGAACAACAACAGCCTCTGCGGTTTTACCCTGCTGCATAAGCAGAGCTGCAAGATTGATATAGGATTCAACAATCGCCGGATCAGCCTTGACTGCATTTTCAAACGCTTTTTGCGCTCTTTTTATATCTCCTTTCTGGTAGTACAAAAACCCGAGCTTATTGTGTTCATGGACCCGGGAAGGATCTAAGGCCACCACTCTTTCATAGTGTTTTATGGCTGGGCCCAGCGCCTTTAATTTAAAGAAATGGTCCGCCACCTGGACCTGGAGACCAATATTTGAAGGCTCAGAATCCGCCGCCGCGCTGAAAAATTCCACAGCCTTTTTCATATTATCCCTTTCGAGATGAACATTGGCAAAGGCAAAATAGACACTGGCCATGGTCTGTTCATGTTCTATTAGCGCGTTTTCCCGGTCTTCGCTCGAAAAAAGCAAAAGTTCCTTGAATAAAGGCACAAGCTCAGTGTTGTTCTCCAAACCGAACTCCTGTTGTACCTCGTCCATGGTCGTTTTCAAAAACAGCAGCCGGGAAAGTTGAGGGTCTGGAATCAATGAAATGGCATCGGACATGGAATGGTAAAATCTCGATGCATCCTCAAGCCGGCCGAAAGTCAACATATATCTAATTGATATAGATAATAATTCACCGAACCTGGCCTTGGACTCAATTGTCAATTCCCTGACATCATCAATTGTGCCGAGAAACTCAGGAACATTACCGTAAAGTTTTTGGTGACTTTCTTCAGACCGCCGTTCCAAAACCATCATGCCTGTATCAAAGCAGACAAGATCCCAGTTTTGGTTAATATATTGTTTAAAAATGAAATGGTCCCCAAGTGTGCTAAAAACAGCATGATTCAATCCCATTTTTTCTATAGATCCAAATGATGCCTTATATCTGAAGTCCTCGTAAAAAGCCTTGTCATATATGATGGACCGGCCGTCAATAAATACTTTTTTCTTTCCATACCACTCCCAGATCAATAAAGATCCTACATTGTAGGTATTGAAAAACTCTTTATCATAAAATTTTTCCAGCACGTATTGGGGGAGACTGGTCCTGTGGTTGTCGGCCCGGCCAATGCCCGGCGCATCAAAAGCAGTTCCTGTAAGACTTGTGAAATCCTTTTTCGCCAGGTAATAATATCCGGAACCAGAATACCATCCAAGAATTCCCAGCAGTACAATATACACAACCGGGACCATTTTCCGGGTCAATGGCGGCATACGCCACCCCAAAGCCTGCTTTTGCGCCATGATATCAAAAAAACCCGCAGCCATTAAGGGCAGTGTTACCAGAAATGGAAATGCAACTGTACGCAGATACCCCATGCCAATGAACAAAACCGCTGTAGCGGGTAGCAAATAAGAAAAGCGCAGGGTCTGACGGGACAACAGCACATGCAGGATAAAATATGCCAGAAAGACCGAAATCAATACAATAAGGCCTTTGACATACAATAAATTTTTGTGTTCAAACGGATAATTGTATTCTGTTATGAATCCGACATCTCCGCCCTGTAACAGGAACCTGGATTTATCCTTGATGAACCCGGACAGTTTCTCGGAAAAAGGCTCAGTATCAATTCCATGATCAATTGTTTTTTCTATCGAGTCTTTTTTCGTTTTTTCAACCTGTTCCACCGAAGGTGCGGGAGCGGCAAAGCTTGTAATGGTTTTTGTTATAGGCAGCGACCAGCTTAAACTCACCACCTGGTAGACAAGTATGACCGTGATC
>CAYNHL010000311.1:0-1908 GCA_964397015.1 uncultured Desulfobacterales bacterium
GCGTAAGGTCAGCAAGGGACCTGAAAGCAGAGAACAAAAAGGGCCTGATCCCTAAGGATTATTCTCTTTGGATGATATTCCGGATGGAAGCGGGTATTTCAAATGGCTGTAATCTCTCTGCAATGGCGGGATCTTTGTTATCCTGATATTTCATGAATAACACAGATATTTTAACAACAAAAGCGAACGCCCGGTATAAAAGCAGGGTAATGGCTGCAATCTGTGCCAGGATATCCGCCCTTTCCTTTTTGTACACAATGGGTTTTTCCAGGATGTTCAAGGTTTCCTTGATGGTGCTGTTAGATCGTTCAGAGGCGGACCTGCAGCGCTTGATGGTATTGTACCGTTTTGTTCCCCTGGGTATTTCATTCAATAGCCTCGGATGGTCTTCAATAAGAGAATGAGTAGTGTAGCCGCAGGTTTTATTCAGATGTTCACACGATTTGATATCATAGGTTTTGTTAAGATTGCGTATGCCTGGTGCCTTCAGGTCAAGACACTGCTTCATGCAGCAGAAAGTCAGCCGCTGACGGCAGGCATCGAACCCATTGGGCCGGGTGGGCATGTCACAGGGGGCATAAGGCCATCCATTCCGGTCATATCCGCGTTCCCTGAGGGCTTTGGCAGTCAGGTTTTCCCTCCTGGCATTGTAATCGATAATGGGGATGGATCCCTTGTCTCTTAGAAAGGTGTAATTGTCGGTGTTATCATACTTGGCATCCGCAATATCAATTTTCGGCCGGCAATCATGGTGGGCCCTGACCTGCTTTGAAAGGGTGATGATTTTTTCCCCTTCCAGACCATTGCCTGCCATATTGACGGCAGCTACAGGCAGTTCCAGTTTCAGGTCCATCTCTACCGATGTGGAAAGGACCAGGTTGTATCCAAATATCTTTTGTTTTCTGGCAGGATTTTTCGGGTCGTTTCTGACCCCGATCCGGGCATCTGTGTCCTTGGGTATTTTGGGGCACCGGAGTGTTATCTTGTCAAAATCTGGTGCCACTTCAAAAATGTTGGACCGGATAATATTTAAACACAGCCCTTGTTTGTTAAGCTGCTCCCTTACCCCGAAAAGCTTAGCGGTGTTGATTTGATCTTTAGACACAAATTCATCCATAACGCTGATCTTCATGACCAGTGCTTCGAGCTTGGGCCGTTTTATTTTTTCCGGGAATGCTTCACAAGGGCAATCAATCTTAATCTTGAACGCCTTTTCAAGATCAACTTTGGAAAGGTTGTTCAATCGGTAAAACACCTGCTTTTTAACCCGGTCAATCATGTCATGGGCTTCAATTCTTTCACAATTTTCGGAAAACCAGGTGCAGCCCTTATACCGGGCCCTGGAGGGGAATAAAGTGCCGTCATGGGCAATGATATTAAAAGTGATCATTTCAAGGTTATGAAAGATATCCACAAGAATATGGAAGATTTCATTGTACAGCTTGACTCCCAGCCGTTTCTTGAAGTTGGAAAACGTGCCCTTGGTGGGAATATGTTCCATGGTAATACCGGCATAAGTTCGATATGCCCGGCCTTTGTCCTTGTCTCGCAGGGTTTGAAGAAAACAGTCCATGTTCGGGTATTGATCAATATAACGGAACAGCTCCAGCAGGAACAAAGAGGGAGGATCATAAGGCAGCGGACTTTTTATGGTATACCTGTGAGCAGTAAGAGACCTGATAAACGTAAAATCGATCAAAGAGATGATCATCCGTGTAAATCCGCCCTGGATATCCCCATTGAGAAGAATTTTAACAAATCGTTTTTTAAACCGGTAAGATGAAAGCGTTTCCAGACAGGGAAAGGGAATAGCGTTGTCCACCGAGATCCGGGCATTGATCCCGTTGAGTTTTGTGCTGATACTGCGGATGTCAAACCGCCGGAGAGATGCCATCTCCTGTCAACAGC
>CAYNHL010000312.1:0-1908 GCA_964397015.1 uncultured Desulfobacterales bacterium
CCAATGGCTGGAAAATATCTAATGGGTTAAAATATAGGCAACATTAGCTTTAGGGTGTCCCTTCGGTAAGCGTGTGTAACTAATTTTTTTTCAGCCCCGGGGGGGTGCTGTCGATACCCCCCCCGGACTGTCAAGATGGATCTACGATTCGTTTGTCTTATAATTCCAGGGCATCCATCTGGAAGGATCTTTGAACAGTGCCGATGAATTTTTTATCAGCGTGACCAGATAATCAAAGGGATTGACGTTCATCAGGTTGCAGGTATGGATCAGGCTCATGAACATGTCCCCGATATAGGCACCATGCTCGGTTTTGTAGAACAATGAATTTTTCCGATGCTGGATGCAGCGCTTCAAGCTCCGTTCACAAATATTATTGTCCAGCGGAGCTCCCGGAACCTCCATAAAGCGTGTCAATTTGGTCCAGTGATTGTTCATATAGGTAATCGCCTTGCCGAGTCCGGAGTTCGGTTCCACCAGATTTTCATCTATCTGACGGTCCAGCCAGGATTTGAGGCCCGCCATTATAGGGCCGCTGTGTTCCTTATGGAAATCCAGCCGCTGATCCAGTGTCATTTTTTCTTTTTTTGTCCGGGCATCTATGCGGTAAACCTCTGCGAGTACCTCAATGACATATTCAGCTTCCTCGGGAAAATTGTCTATTTCACTTACAAAGTTCCTACGTCCGTGCACAAGGCAGTTGCACAAAATACCCTTGAATTCATCCGTGGTATTGCGTGACAAGGCATCACACATCTGGACCGGCGGCGGTCTGCCGGGATCTCTTTTCCGGTAAAGATCGGTTATGTTTTCACCGGCATGATTTCGGCCGGTATAAAACAGGGCGATCTGCCAATCATCATCGATCCGGGAAATGATCCCCGTGGTAAACATGCCGGTTCTTTGGTCAGCTGTTCTGTTCTTGTTTTCCTGCACCAGGGACAATATTTTCATGGGGGTGTCATCATTATGGAGGATAATTCCCTGGGCCGCCTGGCGGATCAGCTCACGGAAGACCGGGTGGATAAGGTTGGCTGCGGCTTCCGTTTTATCCCACTGGGTAGTGGCGGCAAGCGGTATGCCCAAGCTTTCCTGAAGTTTTGCCAGCCGACTCCAGGGAAAGCCGCACCCATATTTGAGCAAAGGGATCATGGCCATGGCACTGGCATCATAATCCCTGCCGGTTTTGTTGCCGGGAGCCTGAGCTGTGAAGACCTCGCCGCACAGATTGCACCGAAGCTTTTCCAGATCGAAAATAGTGGCATCTATCGGCACCTGGCCGGTAAAATAGATGGCCTGGCCCGGTTTTTTGAGTCGGTACAAAATTCCTTTGGGACATACCGGGCAGGGGTCTTTATGGTTGAGTGCTTCATGGGGAACCGACTTTCTTTCAGCGCCTGTAAACGCATCGCCAGGTCGACGGCCATGTCCATTTTTTTGATCCGGTTTATCTTTTTTGCGGGTGCCGGGGGTACAGGGTTTGATAACTTTTTCTTTTTTTTCGGTCTTCGGGCCGAACACCATGGCCAGCAGCTTTTTGATCGAGGATGCCTTGTCCTTGACCGCCTGGCTCAACAACTTGACAGCATTGGCCATGGCCTGGATGACTTCGGCATCTCCTTCTTGAAGACAGCCTGCTTTCACCCGTTCTACAAGCGCATCCAGCTCTTCAGTTGTCAGACTTATCGTTTCCATGGGGAATCCTTGTCAGCAGCTGCCGAAAATTTCTGTTCAGGGGGTATCCCCACACCGCCTTGATGGAGCGGTTTTTTATATGACTGTTATCCTGCTTACCACGTCCGGTGGTATCTCCCAGGTATTGCCAGTTTGCCGCTTTATAACAGGTGCCGGTAAAACAAGACAAGCCAAAATACCATAAGTTCCGAAATTGAGATTAAGTATCCATTT
>CAYNHL010000313.1:0-1897 GCA_964397015.1 uncultured Desulfobacterales bacterium
GCATTGACAAGCAGTTTGCAAAAATTATGGAATTTGATGCAGGCCCGGCCCCCCGACAAGGCTCAAAACAGTAACACAACCATAAAAGGCTTATACCATGAACAAAAATTCCCATGACAGCAGCCATGACAGCAACCACCAGGAGCACAACAACGATCACCAGGACCATGACGGCAACCATCAGGACCATGACCATTCGGATCACCATGCACACATGGTAGCTGATTTCAAACGCAGATTCTGGATTTCACTGGTCTTAGGAATTCCCATTGTGCTCCTGTCTCCCATGATCCAGCAATTTATGGGTGTAAGCGGCCAATGGGACTTTCCAGGTGATTCCTATATCCAGTTCGTGTTTTCGACCATTGTCTTTTTCTATGGCGGATGGCCGTTTTTAAAAGGTCTTGTTGACGAACTCACAGAAAAAAACCCGGGCATGATGACCCTGATCGGCCTTGCCATCACTATTGCATACACCTATAGTTCCGCAGTGGTTTTCGGCCTTGCGGGAAAGGTATTTTTCTGGGAGCTTGCCACACTCATTATCATCATGCTTTTAGGGCACTGGTTGGAAATGCGCTCGGTAATGGGTGCTTCCGGTGCTTTGGAGGCACTGGTCAAACTGATGCCGTCAACGGCCTTTCGCATCACCAAAGATGGTCAAACCGAAGAAATCAAGGTATCACAACTTGAAAAAGGAGACCGGGTCGCTGTCAAACCCGGTGGGAAAATACCCACCGACGGGGTCATAGCAGATGGCCGGACCAGCATTGATGAATCAATGGTCACCGGTGAAAGCAGACAGGTGGAAAAAACCACGGGAGATGAGGTCATCGGCGGCAGCATCAACGGTGATTCCGCCATCGAGGTGGAAATACAAAAAACAGGCGACGAGACCTATCTTTCCCAGGTTGTCGACATGGTGAAAAAAGCGCAGGAATCCAAATCAAAAGCACAGAATACGGCTGATCGTGCTGCTTTCTGGCTGACCATCATCGCCCTGACTGCCGGCGCCATCACCTTGGGGGCATGGCTCGGGGTCGGCAGGGAATTTGTTTTTTCCCTTGAACGGACGGTCACGGTAATGGTGATTACCTGCCCCCACGCCCTGGGTCTGGCCGTACCCCTGGTGGTGGCGGTATCGACCGCCATGGCGGCAAAAAAAGGGCTGCTGATCAGGGACCGGACCGCTTTTGAAAAAGCAAAGGATCTGGATGTTGTGGTATTTGACAAAACCGGCACCCTGACCCAGGGACAGTTCGGTGTATCTGATATCCTGAATTTGGACAGCTATTCTGAAGAAGAGATCCTGACGTTTGCAGCCGGTCTGGAAAGCCGGTCCGAGCATTCCATTGCCAAAGGCATTGTATCGGCGGCAAAAGACCGCGATATAGATATTCTTGACCCTGAAAATTTTGAAGCGATTCCCGGAAAAGGGGCTAAGGGCGAAGTGGCAGGCAAAAAAGTCAAAGTGGTCAGCCCGGGGTTTTTAAAAGAGCAGGATATGGCTGTGGAAAAAAAACACCAGGACAAACTGGATCAGCTGGCAAATGCAGGGAAGACCCTGGTTTACCTCCTGGTAGATGACCAGATCAAAGCAGCACTGGCTTTAGAGGATATAATCCGCGAATCGGCAAAAAAAGCTGTGGTAGGATTACAGGAGATGGGCATCAAGGTAATGATGCTAACAGGCGATTCTGCAGCAGTGGCAAAAACCGTTGCAGACCAGCTGAAACTGGATGATTACATGGCGGAAATCCTGCCTGATGAAAAAACGGATCAGATCAAAAAAATCAGGCAGGAGAACATGCGTGTGGCCATGGTGGGAGACGGGGTAAACGATGCCCCGGCCCTGGCTGAAGCTGATGTCGGCATTGCCATCGGCGCAGGCACGGAT
>CAYNHL010000314.1:0-1895 GCA_964397015.1 uncultured Desulfobacterales bacterium
GCCCTGTGCGCATCCAGTGTCATCTACGAAGGGGTGCCCACCTATCCGGATGCCGGCAGGTCCTGGCGCATCGCCCAGGAACTGGATGTCAATATTTTCCACACCGCACCGACTGCCATTCGCGCTTTGAGGAAACTTGGGCCGGATGAACCTGCCAAGTACAATTATCATTTCAAACATATGACCACAGTGGGAGAACCCATCGAGCCCGAGGTCTGGAAATGGTATGAAAGCGCCGTCGGCAAAGGCGAAGCCATCATAGTGGATACCTGGTGGCAGACGGAAACCGGTGGATTCCTGTGCTCTACGGTCCCGGGCCTCACCCCCATGAAACCCGGCAGTGCCGGTCCCGGAGTCCCGGGTATACATCCCTTTATCCTGGATGATGAAGGCCGTGAAATCACCCAGGCAGGAATCGCCGGCAATATCTGCATCCGCAATCCCTGGCCCGGGCAGTTCCAGACCATCTGGGGAGACCGTCAGCGTTTCGTGGATACTTATTTTGCAAGGGTATGCCGCAATCCCGAGAGCAAGGACTGGCAGGACTGGCCCTACCTGGCCGGTGATGCTGCCATGATGGCCGAGGACGGTTATTTCAGGATCCTGGGCCGGATCGATGATGTAATCAATGTTTCAGGCCATCGCCTGGGAACCAAGGAAATCGAATCTGCGGCACTGGTCGTGGATGAAGTCGCCGAAGCGGCCGTAGTGCCGGTGGCCCACGAAATCAAGGGCAAGGAGCCTGATTTGTATATTGCCCTTAAAACCGGAATTCAGCCATCTGAAGAACTGGCAAAGAAGATTTCCGATGCCGTGTGCGACCAGATCGGAAAGATCGCCAAACCAAGAAAAGTCTGGCTTGTGCCTGACATGCCCAAAACCCGTTCCGGAAAAATCATGCGGCGGGTGCTTGGGGCGATTTCCAACAGAAATGATGTGGGGGATGTCATGACCCTGGCCAATCCGGACGTGGTGGAGGAAATCAGGAACATGGTTCAAAAATAACTCGGCTCGGTGAATGGAAGGAGAAAATTCAATGTCCAACTTGTATGATCAGGCTTACAAAAAATCCATAGCTGATCCGGAAGGATTCTGGGGAAATATTGCACAGGACTGCCACTGGTATCAAAAGTGGGACAAGGTGCTGGATGATTCCAAAAAGCCCTTTTACCGGTGGTTTACCGGTGCACAGACCAATACCTGCTACAATGCGGTGGATCTCCATGTGGATGCCGGACGGGGAGACCAGCCGGCCATTATTTACGACAGCCCGGTGACGGATACGATTAAAACCTATACATACCGGGATCTTCAGCACCAGGTATCGCATTTCGCCGGGGTTCTCGCGGAAAGAGGCGTGACCAGGGGAGACCGGGTTATCATTTACATGCCCATGATCCCCCAGGCTGTTTTCGCCATGCTGGCCTGTGCAAGGATAGGTGCCATTCATTCCGTGGTGTTCGGCGGGTTTGCCGCCAATGAACTGGCCACACGTATCAATGATGCAAAGCCAAAAGTGATAGTGTCGGCTTCCTGCGGCATTGAAGTCAATCGGGTGATTGAATACAAACCATTGCTGGACAAAGCCATCGAGTTGTCAGATGCCCGCCCTGAATCCTGTATCATCTTCCAGCGGCCCCAGGCCGAGGCGATGATGCAGCCGGGAAGAGATTTTGACTGGGACGAGGCAATGAACCGTGCAAGCCCGGCAGACTGCGTGCCCGTCGCGGCCACAGATCCGCTCTATATCCTCTATACATCGGGAACCACGGGTCAGCCCAAGGGAGTTGTCCGGGACAACGGCGGTCACATGGTGGCCCTCAAATGGACCATGGAGGCCATTTACGGGGTGAACCAGGGGGACGTCTACTGGGCGGCTTCCGATATCGGATGGG
>CAYNHL010000315.1:0-1875 GCA_964397015.1 uncultured Desulfobacterales bacterium
CTGACAGGCCGATTTCCGCCATGCGGATAGAGCCTTCATATCAGGACTTTATAAGTTCCCGAGAAGCCGATATTACCATCCATACCCGATACGACGGTCTGCCGGAGATCCAGCTTCGTGACAAGGATAAAATCTTTGACTCTCAGATGGTGTGGAGTCTTTACCAGGTTGACGGACGCATTGTTTTTGTCCTTAACTCGCCGGTTTTTGGACTGCAGCCCTACCGGCTTGCAATCTTTGACAAAGGCTGCAGGCAGGGAGAGGTACACAACGTCCTGCCGGAAACAACTGAGAGCCTGCTGCCCAACCCTCTTGAATTTCCTCTCTCCGAAGTTCTGATGATCTGCCTTCTGGCAAAAGAGCGCGGCCTGATGGTGCACGCCTGCGGCATAGAGGACGGCGGACGTGGCTATCTGTTCGCCGGAAACTCGACCCACGGCAAAACCACTGTCGCCCGTCTCTGGAAGGACCAGGCAACGATCCTCAACGACGACCGCATCGTACTCAGGCAGCATGATGGCCGTTTCTGGATGTACGGAACACCATGGCACGGAGAGTACAGCGGGGTTTCTTCCCGGGGTGTGCCCCTGGAGCGGATCTTCTTTTTGAACCATGCCCCTGACAACTCCACCTGCTGCGTGGGAGGTGCCGCTGCTGTATCCGGGCTGCTCGCCCGCAGTTTTCCTCCTCTGTGGGACGCGGACGGGATGCGTTTTACGCTTGATTTCTGCTCCCGGCTTGCAGTCGAGGTTCCTTTTCACCAGCTTGACTTCATACCAGGCAAAGACTTATTAAACATTGTAAGAAGCTTACGGTAAAATTTTTTCAAGTCATTCAATCTTTACCGTTCTATAAAAAATTAAACGGTATAAGAATGGAGAACATAATTGCCAGCGAAGTTTATGCAGATCGACTGCCAATGGTTTTCATGGATCTGTATAAACGCCGGCACCCGAAAGTCAATATTCAAGACGGTATAAAGGTATGGTCATTTGCAGTTTCTTACAAGGGAAAATACTGTGGTTTTGCGGAACTGGTTTTACGATCGAAGCGTTTCTTTCCTTTTGAAGGATACTGGATACATGGATTTTTTGTTAAACCGAGATTCAGAAGGTCCGGAATCGGACAATTATTGATCAGGCAAATCATTGACCGCGCAGCAAAGGAAAATGCCAGCTGTATTTTTCTACTGGTTCGTGTTACAAATAAAGCGGCTATATATTTATACCTGAAAAATAATTTCAGGTTTACAACTGTCGGTGCAATTGAAAATCAAGTCTTGAGCAGTCAGGATGCTCAAAGCAGGCAGATATTAATGGCCAGAAAAATAAATGGTTGATATAGCTAAAGCAAATAAAATGGTCTCATACAAAAAATATTATAAAATTGGTGGAATGACTATAGAGTTGCAATCAGACCTGCCTATAGCCAGAAACACCTTTGACTCCAAATTTGATCAATTTATTACACAAACCCCTGACAAGAAAGATATCGTGATCCATCATCATTTCAATTGGGAAAGAGATCTTATCAACAATTGGCCATCGAAGAGCATATATAATCGCCCTCCCTGGGAAATTTTCCAAAACAAATCCGGCTTTATTTATCAATGGACTAACCATTCCCAACCTTATGACAGCTATTCAAGGACTGCTGTAATTAATAATGATCATTCATATATTGATATCTACAATAATGATTTTATCAAAGACCAATATATCAAAGGAAGCCAGACAAGCTTGACGCTTTTTCCCAGCGACCAGATTTTTATTGCAAGGCTGCTGGCCTTCAGAAATGGATGCATGGTCCATTCCCTCGGTGCGATTATAGATGATGACGGTTATCTTTTTGTCGGACATTCCGATGCCGGGAAAT
>CAYNHL010000316.1:0-1832 GCA_964397015.1 uncultured Desulfobacterales bacterium
AGAATATTACGACTACGTAAGAAAAACCGGTATGGGCCTGAAGGCCATTGGAATCGAAAAAGGTGATACCATCGCCATTATTTCGGACAATATCCCCGAACTGTTGTTCGTGGCCATCGGAGGGCATGCTATCGGAGCCATCTCTGCCGGCATCTACCAGACCACCATGCCGGCTGAAATCGCCCAGATCATCCAGTACCTGAAGGTATCCATCGTTTTCTGCGACAACCAGGAACAGGTGGACAAGGTCAGGGAAGTGCGCGACCAGATCCCAAATGTAAGAAAGGTCATTTTCGAAGACCCGAGGGGCATGAGAGACTATATGAAAGACGACTGGTTCGTCGATATCAGGGATCTGTATAAAATGGGTGATGAAGCCCATTCAAAGGACCCTGATCTTTTTGAGTCCCTGGTGGACATGGGAAAGCCGGAGGATGTCTGCCACCTGTGCCTGACCTCAGGCACGACCGGCCTGCCCAAAGGCACCATGATGACCCACCTGAACTACATCAACATGGGGGTACGGATCACACAGGTCGACCCGCTGGAACGGACCGATGAATATGTATCTTTTCTGCCTTTTGCCTGGATAGGAGAACAGATGAACTCATTTGGGGTGGCCATGGCCACGGGCATCACCATCAATTTTCCCGAATCCGTTGAAACCGCAATGTCGGATTTAAAGGAAATCGGGCCCCATTTCATGTTCGGAGCCCCCAGGATCTATGAAGGCATCAGGTCGGAAATCTGGTTGAAAATTGACCAGTCTTTCTGGTTCAACAAAATCATGTACAACTATTTCATCCGCATAGGTACAAAAGCCGCCAGCTACAGGATGACGGGCAAACCCATGCCGGCTTTACTCAGATTCAAGGCCTGGCTTGGCAAACAGTTCATCTTCCGCCCCCTTGTAAACCAGATAGGGCTGTTACGCCTTCGACGCGCCTACACCGGCGGTGCCGCACTCGGTCCCGAACTTTTCACCTTTTACCAGGCCATAGGGGTAAACCTCAAGCAGATTTACGGCCAGACCGAAATCACCGGTATTGCCTACATGCACAGGGACGGAGATGTGAGGCCTGAAACAGTCGGCAAACCTCTTCCCGGCACCGAGTGCAAAATTTCAGAAGAAGGGGAGATCCTGTCCAGATCCGCGTCTGTCTCCCCGGGATATTTCGAGCTGCCGGAAAAAACCGAGGAACTGCTGGAGGGTGGATGGCTGCACTCAGGGGATGCCGGGTTCATTGACGAGCACGGGCACCTGGTGGTCATCGACCGGGTATCGGATGTCATGCACACCAACGCAGGAGACATGTTTTCACCCATGTTTCTGGAAAACGCCCTCAAGTTCAGTCCTTACATCAAAGAGGCGGTTATTTTCGGAAACAACCAGGATTACGTGGCCAGCCTCATTAACATCGATCCCATCGTGGTAGGGAAATGGGCCGAAGACAGGGGACTTTCCTATACCACCTACATGGACCTGTCCAAGAAAAAAGAAGTGGCGGACCTGATCATGGAGCAGGTGATCGATGTCAATTCCCGTGCGGAAAAAGAACATTTCAAGATAAAGCGCTTTGCCCTGTTGTATAAACTTCTGGACGTGGATGACGGCGAGTTGACCAAAACCGGAAAAATCCGCCGCAAATTCGTACAGGAGCGGTATCAGAACCTGTATGAGTCCCTGTATGATGAGACTATTGAAACAAAAGAAGTGGAGGCATCCTTCCAGTACCAGGACGGCCAGACCACTTCTGTGAAAACCAGGATTGCGTTCTACACGGTGAAAGGAGTCTGATGAGTTATTTTTTTCAAATTGTAGTCAGTGGCAT
>CAYNHL010000317.1:0-1824 GCA_964397015.1 uncultured Desulfobacterales bacterium
CGGCGCTGCGAATCGGCCCTTTTCATAGGCCAAAACCGGCTCGCTGACCGGGATGAACTCGATGCGACGAACACGCTGTTCAGGTCCCCAAAATCCTTTGAATGCTTCAAAGCCATAGGTGCCATGTTCTTTACTGTACTGTGTCAACCGATATGGTCCACTGCCGATCACCGCTTCAGGCGCCGTGAATTCTTTGGGTCGCTTCACATTTTTCCAGATATGCTTCGGGATAATCCGGGTCAACCCGATATTGTACAGCATCGATGCCGCCGGCTTTTTTAAAACCACGCTTACCGTGTTACCCGGGCTGGTTTCCACTTTTTCGATAGCGTCAAACACATAAGACCAGGTCATGGGATGACGGCAGGCATAATTCAATGAAAAACAGACATCTTCGGTGGTCAAGGGCTTTCCGTCCTGCCACTTGACACCATCACGAACCGCAAAAATGTATTTTTTGCCGTTATCCGAAATTTCATACGTTTCCGCCAGCCAGGGAATCAAACCGTTTTCGTCACGTTCCAGCAGACTGTCGAATATCAAGCACATTTTGAATCCCCCCGGACCTCTGGGATAATGGGCGTAGGGAGAGGGATACCCCCAGTCTCCGCCCTCCAGGCGAATCACATCCGCAGCCGTTTTTGAAAGGCCCGCTGTTTTTGACGATGTTTGCCCTGGCTGCTTGAAACCGGATTTCTTATCCTCTGATTGAACAGTGGCGTCTCGGTCACAGGCGCAGACAAAAAGCAGGACAAAACACAAGCACAGAAATTTTGTTTTTGATGATATCATTTAAAACAATCCCTTATTTTTCATGCGTGGAATATTCTTGAACGATGTGCCAGCTCATCATCCCCCGGCACATGTGACGGGTTTGCCGATATTGACCGTTTACACAACGGCTTTTGACATGCCCAGCGATGACCGCTTTGACATCATCCGATATTTCGATATAGCTTTCAAAGAATAGACAAAATTTATCGACGGCTTCATCCGCAGGCCATTCATCATGCCGGGTCCAGTATGAAAATTCCAGGCTGGGCTTAAAGCCCATGGCATACACCAGATTCAAGGGATAGATCATATCGTTTGGCTGTTCCCCGATGGATTCATTGAAAAGGGTTTGCCACAATTCAGCATACTGCCCACGCCAGCCCGAACCGGAAAAGGTGCTGTAATAACAACCACCTCTTGAGGCCTTCATCATCTTGCAAAAGTTTTCCGGACCATCAATACCCGGGGTCATGGAAGCGAATACCAGGTCAAAGGCATTGTTCCATTCATCTTTATCCAGGTTTACCGATTGCCAGGTGCGACGATCGATGGTGATATTATTGATCCCTTCCGCATCGATCCGTTTTTCTAGAATATCGGCCATGCCGACTGCCGGCTCAAGAGCCGTCACATGGCCGGCGGTTTCCGCAAGGATACAGGCCCAGGCACCTGGACCGGCACCGATATCCAACACCTTTGCACCGGGCCACAGGAGATTCTGTTTTTGAAGACGCGCAATGACATCTCGACGTTCGGTTTCCCTCCGGCTGCCGCCGGTCCGTTTTGCAAAATCTTTGGCCATTTCGTTCCAGCGATTGAGCTTCACTTTCTCGCTGTTAGAGACTCGACGCCGGATTGGAGTACGATCGTTAGCGTCCTGCCATTCTTTTTCCCAAAATTCAGGCGTCTGAATTCTATGCTTCCTCATTTTTACCTCTGATGGTCAATTTGTTTATCCAGTCCCTGAACGAAAATTCAATATTTTTTCGAGTACAAGGCGGCTGTAAAATTTCAACCGCAGGAATACATTGGGGTATTTAAAGATTGAAA
>CAYNHL010000318.1:0-1819 GCA_964397015.1 uncultured Desulfobacterales bacterium
GCTGATCCAGGTATCTGGACTGGAGCAGCTATAAAAACCCCACCACCGCCCGCAAGGGTTCCTGCAGGTCATGGGAAGCCACGTATGCGAACTGCTGGAGCTCCGCATTCGAGGCCTGAAGATCTGAAAGTGTCCGGTTCAAATGCTCCTCTCTTTCCTGCAGGATGGCTTGAGTCTCTTTTCGCACCTGTATCTCGTCTTCAAGATGCCTTGTTTTCCTGGCAACCTCCTTTTTCAAATACCATATGCCAAGAACGGCCATGACAAAAAGCAGTGGAAAAATGATGGCTGACAGGTATTTTGCCATCCTTGCCCAGCTGACACGGGGCTCCGGCAGAATCGGGCTGAACCATTTATCGTAAAGTTCATTGTAAAGCCCGGAGGCAATTACAATGGCCAGGCCTTCATTGAGCTGTGAAAGCAGTTCCTTGTTACCCTCCTTAACCGCAAAGCAGAATTTTTGTTCATATCCTGACAATGGCCCGGGAGAAGGTCTTATACTGGTTTCCCTGAAATCCCTGATACTGACGACATTTTTGATGTTCAGGGTTTCAAGCAACTGCACTCCTACAAGATGCAGCATCAGTACCGCGTCGTGCCGTCCTGCCGACAGCAGTTTCATGGCTTCTTCATAGGTATCGGTCAGGACCAGTCTGCCGGTCAAATTGTTTTCCATCGCGTATTCATGGGCATTGTCTCCTCTCATCACGATAACTTCCCTGTCCTTCAGGTCAGCTTCGCTCTGGATAGATTCTTCAGTTTCCCTGACAAATATGGTCCCGTGCAGCCGCAGGTAAGATGCCGAAAAATCATAAACCCTGTCCCTGTCTTTTGAATATGAAACAAGCGGGAGCACATCGAGCTCTCCTTGTGCAAGCTGCTGCTTTATTACATGCCAGGTTCCGGTGGTAAAACCGATTTGCATTCCTATGGCCCTGACCACTTTTGTGAGCAGTTCCACGGAAAATCCATCCGCAGATCCGTCCGGTCCCGCAATGGCAAAAGGGGGGTAATCCATTTCGCTTGCAGACTTCAAGGGCCGGTCATACCCGGGAATCGAGTTTTCTGAAGCCTGGCCCTGCAAAGCGGAAAACCAGAGAATCGACAAAATCATGATTGACCGAAGCATTATCTGAAAATACTGCTCAACAACTCTGGAAAGCCGGAACTCAAAAAACATTATCACAATCCCAGGGCGTTTTTAACTGCATTGACAAGCAGGTCTTTTTCCACAGGTTTTTCAAAAACAGCCACGGCACCTGCCGCCCGGGCAACGTTCAGATAGCTATCCGGCGCGTTGAAACCACCCCCGGATATGGCGATAACCGGGGTATCGGGATAGGATTTACGCATTTCCATCAATATCTCGATGCCTTCTTTTTCAGGCATGATGATATCCGTGATCACAAGGTCAGCTGGTTCTTTTTTGAAAAGTGCCATCCCTTCTTTACCGTCTTTGGCCGCAATGACATCAAATCCCTCCCTTGACAGCAGTTTTTCCAGCAAAAGCCTTATCGACTGCTCGTCATCAATAACCAGAATCCGCTTTACATCATTTTTTCCCATATATTGTCCCGCCTCTATTAATAACCTGATTGCCTGACGATTATTTTTTGCTGTCCAGTGTTTTTCTCACCTTGTCAGCAAGATCTCTTATATAAAAAGGTTTCTGCATAAACTGCACCCCTTCATCCAGTATGCCCTGGTTTGCAATGACATCGGCAGTATACCCGGACATGAAAAGGCATTTCATCTTCGGGTGCAGGGCTTCAAGCTGCCGGGCCAGGGATCTGCCGTTCATTTCGGGCATGACCACATC
>CAYNHL010000319.1:0-1813 GCA_964397015.1 uncultured Desulfobacterales bacterium
ATGTTTTCTGTCATACAGTCCAACATTCCCCGGGAGGGTTCGATGGCTGTGACCGGATGCCCTTTCAAAGCAAACGGGATGGCCAAGCCACCGGTACCGGCACCTATGTCCAGAATAGATGCTTGCTCAGGAATATCCATTTGTCTGAGCATGGGAAGAATTCGATCTTGACGGTTCGCAGACTGCTGGAACCGCCGTGCCCGCATATTCCAGAACCTTCCGGGATCTTCAACCATGTCATAGCGGGTGGCGATCCTGACCTGGGACTGCCAGTGAGAATTCCAGTCAGCAGTCAGCTTGGGGTCAAAGTTTAAATGTGACAAAGAGTAACTCCTGTCTTAAATGATCTGAAATCAGGGTTTAGAAACTCAGGCTGTATTCGGCATAGAAATAACGCTCTCCCGGATCATTAGGGCTTGCGCCTCTGTTGAAGTTGGAGGGTGTTTTTTCATTGAAGACATTATCAATCCCCACAGCGATACGATGGTGCTTCAAAAAAATCATGGCCGCTTGAAGATTCAGAGACCAGAAATTGGAATCAACCGGGTCGGCAGTGCGAGGCAGGTTCCAGTCAACATTATAATAATCCATAAAATTTTTGTATGCCGCATGAACAGAAAATCGGTCAATAAAAAGATCTACTCCTGCCTTTAAAGTATTCCGGGCATAACCGGTCAACCTTTCACCGGTGTTTGCATCTTCCTTTTCCAGGTAAACCCAGGATGTCTGAAGGTTAAGATAATCATTGACCGGAATATTCAATATGGCTTCCAGACCGGAAATATCGGCTTCACCGACATTCCGATATGAGGATTCCACAAGCATGCCTGCAGTATTGATGACCGTGGATTCAATCAGATTCTCTACATTGGAGTAATGGTAAACCAGCTCCACATCAAATTTGTCAGCATAATAGGCAGCCCCAACCTCAAAGGTTCTCGACTCTTCAGGCTGCAAGTCTCTGTTGCCATATATTTTATGGAGTCTGGGGCCTGCCGCACGTTCAAAATACCCATGCTGTTCAATGAAAGTCGGGGCTTTGAAAGCTTCACCATAACCGACCCTAAATTTGAAATCAGCGGGTGTCACGGTAAGTGATATTCTGGGGTTCCATGTATTGCCAAAATCACTGAAATGATCATACCGCAATCCTCCCATCAGAGAAAACAACGGAGATATCTGCCAGGAATCTTGAATAAATGCATGCAACACGTCCCGCTCAGGCGATTCTGTCAAAAGAGGGTTGATGGATATTTTTTCATGTCTTGCGCCAGTACCGATGATCAATTTATGGTTCTCATGGCGGTCATATGCCATGAAACCATTCAGTTCATAAAGGTCGTAATCCGTTTGTTCGACACCGCCGGTTCGGTCCACATCAGCATCGGTTGTGCTGTATCCCGCAGATATGTCAAACAAACCGAATGAGGTGCCTTGCCTGAAATTGCCAGCGAAATGATAGTTTTCTTCTTTTTCAAACGTGTCGGGAAAACCCAGGGGAGCACTGTTGCTCTTGCCTTCACTGTCTTCTTGAGTGTATGCTGCTGAAAATAACAGCCGCTGGGTTTCACTGATATCCAAAACACCATTATAGCTCAATGCATAGCGGTTTTCTTTATTTAAATCGGTATAGGGCTGGGAATCGGTTTCCCGATAGTCGCCCCGGCTTTTCAGTTCAGCTGACAAACGATGCTGTAATCCGCCAATTTTTCCCATGTCTCCTGAAAGACGGGCAATGCCGGTTTCACGGTCCCCATTATCGGCCATGCCGCCGGTAAAGGTTGCTGAAAAGGATTTAGTAGAAGCTGCCTTT
>CAYNHL010000320.1:0-1812 GCA_964397015.1 uncultured Desulfobacterales bacterium
TCTGTTTTTCACAGAAGGAGGAAATTTGCCCGCCGCCTGGTAAAACCATTGTCACAGATCATGAATATATTGAAAACAAAGAGGATGATTTCATTCATGTCGAAGACAGAATATTAAGGCGTATATTTAAAGGGCTCTGCAATCCTGTCAGGTAAAAAGAGATTTATTGCTCTTCAATGAATATTATTTCTTCCGGATTGTCAAAAATTTCCCCGATCAAAGCAGCCTCATAGATTCCGGCATCCTTGAGCTCTGCCAAAAGATCATTTGCCTCCGATGCCTTCACGTTTATCAAGAGACCTCCCGAAGTCTGGGGGTCAAACATGACAGCCTGGAGGGATTTGTCAAAGTTTTTTGAAAACCGGGTCATGGTTTCCCTGAATTTTCTGTTTTTGTGGGCACCGGCCGGAATCAGTCCCATGGAGGCAAATGTCAGTGCTTCGGGGATAACGGGAATCCGGCTGGAAAAAAGGCGTGCACTCATGCCTGATCCCATAACCATTTCCGAAAGGTGCCCGATGAGGCCGAATCCGGTCACATCGGTACAGGCGGTAACTTCATATTTTGACATGATTTCTGCAGCCTGCCGGTTGAGTGCAGCCATCAGTTGTGTAACCTTGTCCGTAAGTTCTTCAGAAGCCATGGCCGCCTTGACAGCGGTGTTTATAATTCCGGTTCCCAAAGGCTTTGTCAGTATCAGCCGGTCTCCTGAGTGCAGGTTGCTTTTAATCAGTACCTTTTTGGGATGTACAAAACCGGTAACCGACAGTCCGTATTTCAATTCCTCGTCCTCGATGCTGTGGCCTCCGAGCATTACAGTTTCAGCCTCTGTCAGTTTGTCGATACCGCCTTGTATGATCTGTCTGAGAACGGATATATCCATCTTTTGGACCGGAAAGGCCACCAGGTTCATTGCGGTTTTCGGCACCCCTCCCATGGCATACACGTCACTTAGGGCATTGGCTGCCGCAATCTGGCCGAACCAGTAAGGATCGTCCACAATAGGCGTAAAAAAATCCACGGTCTGAATTAGGGCCAGGTCTTCCGAAACTTTATAAACACCAGCATCATCAGCCCTTTCAAGGCCGACCATGACATTTTCGTCGCTTGGAAACACCATTTTGCACAATGCTCTGTCCAGGTCCCCTGGAGAAAGTTTGGACGCTCACCCCGCGCCTGCAACAGATGTGGTGAGTCGAATTTTTTCAATATCAGTCATTGAGGAATATTCTCCTTGATTTAAAGAGGAATTTTAGCAGATTTCGGGTTGAATTGGTATCTTTTATCAGTCACAAGCCGGAAGAAAAATACGCACATTCGTGCCCTGGTCTTTTGTGCTGTCCACCAGGACAGCCCCTTTCCATGATTTTACCAGCCCCAGTATCACAGGAAGACCCAGGCCCCTGCCTGTGAATTTGGTGGTAAAAAAAGGATCAAACAGTTTTTCCATGCTCTGCATGGCAATACCGCTTCCTGTATCTGTCACCTCCAGACAGGCATACATTTCGGCATCGGGATGCCATTGTGCCGGAGCGGTGACGGTTCCTGGAATATCAGGTGCTTGAAGCAGCTTTGTGGAGAGTCTGACCAGGCCGCTATTTTCACCTATAGCCTCTGCAGCGTTGGTGAAAAGGTGGGTAAGAATCAACTGCAGATGGTTTGCGCTTGCCATGACAGCAGGTCCTGCAGGCATTAAATCTGTTTGGAGGACAATGCCCGCAGGCAGCAAGGTCTTTAATATGGGAAGATATGACAGGCAGAGCCCGGATAGTTCAAGCTTACTGGTTTCTCCGGTGCCCTGGCCAAGATAGG
>CAYNHL010000321.1:0-1806 GCA_964397015.1 uncultured Desulfobacterales bacterium
CCGGCAAAAATGGGCACAGCGTACATTCGAATGCCGCCATTGCACTCTATGTCCACTTCCGCACGGGCGGCAATGGCCTTTTTAGCGCAGTCCGTCCAACAGGATTCATGACACAGCCACCGGCCGGAGTTCAGCGCTTCAATATTGTCGGGGGTGTCGCAAAGGTTACGCGAGGCGCTGTCCATCATCCGGCACCAGCCCGAAGCAAAAATACCGAAGGCATAGTCGCCGTTTGCCTCGTAGATCGCAGAGGAAGTCCCGAGCAATTCCAGGTATTCATCTGCAAAGCTTTCCAGGCGTTCTCGACCAATGGATTTCAGGATAATACCATTACGGTTCAATTCGGTCAGGTCGCCATATCCCTGGTCCAGCTTATCTGCCTGGGTTTTAACCGTTGAAACAGGTTTTCTGGAAAGCATCCATTCAATCCTTTTCAATTCTCCCTCGGCTTTTTTGTGTGCCGTAAAATCTCTTGTACTGAAAAGGATTTCCTTTGGGTTGCCGGCATCATCAAGGATGAATTTACCGACAGTTTCAAACCAGAGATAGTTTCCATCTGCACTGCGATACCTGTATTCAACCTTTCTGCCGTCTTCCCAGTTGTTAAGAAACTCGGCAAAAGCAGTCGCAGTTTCCTGGTAATCGTCAGGATGGACAAACTCCATGACGTTCCTGCCGACAAGTGAATCAGGATCGTATCCCAGGATACTGTGGGAAGGACCGATAAATTTAAAGTTGCCTTCCATATCTGTTACCGAAACCAGGTCAGCGGTAGTATCAATAATGTTTTGCAGAAATTTGGTTTTTTCCCGAAGCTCCTCGTCAGTTTTATTTCGTTCAGTGATGTCTTCAAGTGTGGACAAAATACCGTTAAAATTTCCATTGCCGTCCACCAGGGGTGTTGCGTTTATTGAAAGCATCACCTTTCTGCCGTCGGGCCAGACAAGAGAATGCTTAATGCCGAAAACCGGTTTTCCGGTTTTTTTGACCAGCTCAAACGGCAATTGATCATCAGGATACTTATCGCCCTGCAAATCAGTTATCTGCCATTCCTGATCGTTATACCGCCTTTTGAAAATATCCGAACGCGCCAGGCCCAGTATTTCTTCTGCCCGGGCGTTTGCCATTGAAATATTTCCCTTTTTGTCAACCATGGTAATTCCCACCGGGCTCGTTTCCATAATCTGCTGCAAAAGGGTTTTTTCTTTTAAAATCTGCTGTTCATAATCCTTTCTTTCCGTAATTTCGGTAATACCTTCCAGTACACTGACAATTTGTCCTGTCTTATCTTTGATCGGTTGAGATATTATACTGTACCATTTGCCCTGTGAGGGGTTGAATTTATCTATTTTCCGGGTTTGACCGCTTTTATAGGCTTCAAACGTCGGGCAGGGATCACACATATGTTCCGATGATTCATAAAATTGATGACAGGTCTGTCCAATCGGGTTTCCATCCGGAAAAAGCGAGCGGATGGTATCATTCACCCAGGATATGGTATAGTCCGGGTTTATAAGTGAAAGACCTGTATCAAGATTGGATAGAATCATTTCAAGGCGATGTTTATCAGCTTTTATCACTTCAAGTTCTGATTCAAGAGCTTTGACTCTGTTTGTAAGTTCATTAAAGGATTCTTTTTGATTCATCATTTGTCTCCGGGATTGAGCATATAACGCGGTAAATCCCTGAACATGGCCTCTGCAGGCGTGGCTGCAGATAGAACGAAACAGCCTTTCTTTTCCAGCATCATGGCAGAGGTTTCACTGTATTTACCTTCAAGGGATACGGTTGCGCCTATCCGTCCTG
>CAYNHL010000322.1:0-1739 GCA_964397015.1 uncultured Desulfobacterales bacterium
GGCTGGTGCTCTCCCGGATCAGGCAGGAATACCCGGGTGATGACGGCATGATCCGCTGCATCTACCATTCCCTGCTAAGATGGCTGACCACCCAGCAGCTGGACCGCCGGACCGCCCTGATCCAGTCGTACGGCACCTGTGCCATTGTGGAAGGGGTGCTGACCGGCCATGAAGCCCTGTTCTCCTGCAGAGCCCCTGGAAACAGCTGCCTGTCCGCCCTGGCATCCGGCACCATGGGCACCCCGGAACACCCGGTGAACGACAGCAAAGGATGTGGCGGAGTGATGCGAATAGCCCCTGTGGGGCTTGCGTTTTCGGATGCAAAAAAGGCCTTTGACATCGGGTGCCGCAGCGCCGCCATCACCCACGGTCACCCTACCGGCTATCTGGCATCCGGCATACTGGCCGCGATCATCTCTTTAATCACCACCGGCCATTCCCTGGCACAAGCCCTGCTGCTGTCAGTGAACCATTCCGGGGACAGCGATTCCACCGGCACCATTACCGGCAATATCATGGGTGCCCTGCACGGCAGATCCGCGATCCCGCAGCACTGGATCGAAGAGCTGGAACTGAACCGCCTGATTGAAGAAACAGCCATGGATGTTTACGATGAGTTTGTTTCTAAACCCTGAAACCAGGGGCGGTTTGACAGCAGGAAAACTTTAAATCAATCAATATTGGAGCTTAAAATGACCCTTTTTACAATTGACGATGAAAAATGCAACAAAGACGGCATCTGCGCCTTTGAATGCCCTGCACATATTATTGAAATGACCGAAAACGGACCGGTTCCGTCAGATGGCGCCGAAGAGTTCTGTATCCAGTGCGGCCATTGCGTGGCCGTCTGCCCAGAGGCCGCCATCACCCTGAGCTTTCTTTCCCCGGAAGAATGCATGCCCGTCAAAAAAGAGCTGGCCCTCGATGCCGGGCATACCGAACATTTTTTAAGATCCCGGAGGGCTGTAAGACGTTACAGGGACAAACCGGTCCCCAGGGATCTTTTTGAAAAAGCTTTGGGCATTGCCTGTTGTGCACCGACAGGCAGCAACCGCCAGGATGTTCGATGGCTCGTGATTGACAAGAGAGAAGATGTTGAAAAGATAGCTGCCCATGTTATCGACTGGATGCGGTATATAGCAAAGACCCACCCGGAAATTGCCCGGACTTTGAATATGCAGATCCTGATCAGTCAATGGGAAGAGGGCTCGGACAGGATCTGCAGAAATGCACCCCAGCTCGTGTTCGCCTATGCATCCAACGAAGCTGGAAGCGCAGCGGCAGATTGCCATACAGCGATAGCTTACCTCGAGCTCGCCCTGACCGGATTTGGCCTGGGTTCCTGCTGGGCCGGTTATGTCAACTATGCGGCAGGCCAGTGGCCGCCCCTTGCCGAGTTTTTATCCTTTCCTGAAAATCATTCCTGCCATGGGGCACTGATGGTAGGATTTCCCAAAGTCAGGTATTTCAGGGCACCAAAAAGGAACGATCCCGTTGTCCAATACCATGGGGAATAGAGGATTGAATTGAGCGGCCGGAGCCAGCTGCCTCCTCTTTGAAAGAGCTGTCAGGCGGGTGGACCTCAAATCAAGTCGCTGAATTAGTGGTAAATAATGATGATATTTGAATCCAGTAAGTATTTCATTACCGGTTATCCCATTCATTCCGGATCTCTTTTTGCCATATAACCGGGTCAATTTTTTTGTTCGATATAATACCGGAAGTTTTCCTAATCAACT
>CAYNHL010000323.1:0-1724 GCA_964397015.1 uncultured Desulfobacterales bacterium
CCCCTACGCCAGCATCAATTTTATCACGGCCCATGACGGCTTCACCCTGCATGACCTGGTTTCCTATAATGAAAAGCATAACATGGCCAACGGGGAGGAAAACCGTGACGGAGAGGATTACAACCGTTCCTGGAACTGCGGTGAGGAGGGGGAGACTAAAGACCCGGAGATACGAGAGCTGCGGCACCGCCAAAAGCGAAATTTCCTGGTAACCCTGTTTCTTTCCCAGGGCGTTCCCATGCTGCTGGGCGGAGATGAGATCGGGCGCACCCAGCAGGGAAACAACAATGCATATTGCCAGGATAATGAAATTTCCTGGTACGACTGGGAAAATGTGGATGAAACCCTCTTGGATTTTTGCCGGAAACTGATTCAGTACCGTAAAGACCATCCTGTTTTCAGGCGCCGGGGGTGGTTTCATGGCAGACCCATCCATGGCAGTGAAGTTGATGATATCAGGTGGTTCACCATGGAGGGAGAGCAGATGGCTGAACAGGACTGGGGACAGGACGTCACAAAATCCCTGGGTGTTTTTTTGAATGGTGCCACCATTCCCAATCCTAACCCCCGGGGTGAACCGGTCATTGATAACAATTTTTACCTGATTTTCAACGCCCATCATGATGCGCTGCAATTCATTCTTCCCGGCCCTGACTATGGCGCTCTCTGGATAAAGGAAATCGATACTGAAACCGGGTGGCAAGAAGAGCCCCCATCACTGAAGGCAGGGGACAAGATCATGGTTGCGGCCCGTTCCCTGGTGGTGCTGCGCCATGAATCCTGAAATTATTGCAACTTATCGAATACAGATGCGATCTGAATTCGGCTTTGACCAGGCCGCAGATATTGTGCCTTACCTGCATGATCTTGGTATCAGCCATCTGTATACTTCGCCATACCTGCAGGCAGCTGCCGGCAGCACCCACGGTTATGATATCGTCGATCCGGCACAGGTAAACAAAGAACTCGGGGGTTTCCACGGCCATGCACGTATGTGTGAGACCCTGGCTGCAGAAGGTCTCGGTCACATGATCGATATGGTACCCAACCATATGTTCATTGCCGGGCGGCAGAATTCCTGGTGGTGGGATATGCTGAAGAACGGACCGTTCAGCCGCTTTGCCGGCTTTTTTGACGTGGACTGGCACAATGGTGCGAATCGCTGGCCCGGAAAGATTCTTCTGCCGGTTTTAGGAGACCATTACGGCCGCATCCTCGAGGACGGACAGCTCTGGCTATCATATGAAGACAAGGAGTTTACCCTCCATTATCACGATCATCTCTTTCCTGTGACCCGTACCGGCATGGTTGCATTTTTGTCCAGAGCAGGCATATCTTTGGAATCGGATGATGCAGTCATTGCCGGGAAGGTTACGCAGCTCAACCATGATCCAGATGCCCTGGACCTGTTGATCTGCAGCCAGCATTACCGGCTTGCTTTCTGGCGGATGGCGAACACGGACTTAGGGTACCGCCGGTTTTTCGATGTCAGTGAACTGGCAGGCATACGGGTTGAGGATAAAACGGTTTTCGAGGCTGTTCATGCCCTGCCCATGGCCTGGGTGAAAAAGGGATGGGTCCAGGGGCTGCGCATAGACCATCCGGACGGTCTTTGGGATCCGGCCCAATATTTTCACAGGCTGCAAAAGGCCTGCCCCGATGCCTGGATCGTGGCGGAAAAAATTCTTGAACCCAAAGAAAACCTTCCTTCAGACTGGCCTGTT
>CAYNHL010000324.1:0-1674 GCA_964397015.1 uncultured Desulfobacterales bacterium
GGACAGCGAACACAACCCCCTGTGGATCAGAGTGATCCTTCCCAGGGAGAAAAGGTCGGACATGGTCTCTATATCCCATATTCCCATTCGGTCCGAAAACGGCAAAATGATTCCCCTGGCTGAGCTGGTCAAGGTTACGGACACGGTAAACATGAAGCCGGTTTATCATAAAAATCTGCAGCCGGTAGTTTACGTGATAGGCGAAATGGCCGGCCGCGCACCCGGAGAAGCAGTGCTGGACATGATGAAGACATTGAAGCGGCATCCGGTGCAGGACGGTATCAGGGTAAACTGGGCCGGGGAAGGGGAATGGAAAATTACACTGCGGGTTTTCAGGGACATGGGACTTGCATTTGCCGCAGCTTTGTTCGGAATTTACTTTATCCTGGTCATCAATACAGGATCGTATTTCATGCCGCTGCTCATCATGATGGCCATCCCTCTTACAATACTTGGTATCATGCCCGGATTTTTCCTGTTGAACCTGTTCTCTGAAGGGGCGGGAGGATTCGGCGATCCAGTGTTTTTTACCGCCACAAGCATGATCGGGATGATTGCCCTTGGCGGCATCGTAATCCGTAATTCGCTTGTATTGATAGAATTTATCCAGGATGCAGTCCGGGCCGGCTATACTCTGAGGGAGGCAATTTTAAAAAGCGGAGTAGTGCGGATGCGTCCGATCCTGCTGACAGCTCTTACAACGGCCATCGGCGCTTTTCCCATAACTTTCGACCCTGTGTTTTCAGGCCTTGCCTGGGCCCTGATTTTCGGGCTTTTTGCTTCCACCCTGTTCACACTCCTGGTCATTCCCGTCACTTACTACGCGGTTTACCGGTCCCCTGGCAAGGGAGGCAAAAATACCGCAAAGGAGTCAGGGACGGGATAGCAGCTTCCCTTTTTTACCTGGATCCTTGACAGATGCACCGATCGCTGCTGTTTCAAATGGCAATGGTTGACACAGAATTGCAATTGCCATAAAGTTGTATTGTCAGATGACAGCAGACATGGGCCTGCAAATTTGGAATCAAAAGCAAAACGGATACCGGGGCGTGAACAACAATACACTTGATTCATTGATCAATGCCGATGACGGCCTGGTGGTGCTGGACAGTTCCCTGGAAATAATGAGCTTCAATCCGGCAGCCCGGGAAATCATCACCCCTGAACTCAAGTATGGCCAAAAACTGAATTTCAGTTCCTTTATCGCAAGTCCCTATCTGTCGATACTTGAAGATGCGGTTGATGTGACACTCCACCAGGGCAAAACCTGGGTGGATGTAAAAGCGGCGGTGAAAACCGCATCCGGCAAATCCATTTTTATTCGTTATGCCATTCATCCCCTCTATGAAACCAGCCGGATAATCATGGGCCTTATTTTTTCCTTCAAACAGATTTCAACACCGCCGGTATCCGACAGAACAGATGACATCTCCAGCAGCTCATTGATAAAGCACCAGTCACTTCTGGAAGCATTACCAGAAGGGGTATTCACCATTAACACAAAATGGAGAATCGCATCTTTCAACAGGACGGCTGAAGAGATCACCGGCTATTCCCGCAAAGAGGTTCTTGGCCGCTATTGCTGGGAAGTTTTTCGTTCAGATCTTTGTGATCTGGGATGCCCGCTGCGAACCGCCATTGAAACCGGCAAATCAGAGATGGACCAGGATATCC
>CAYNHL010000325.1:0-1674 GCA_964397015.1 uncultured Desulfobacterales bacterium
AACCACCTCCACATTGTGATGGGATAACACCCTCAGGGATGCGTGGGCCACATCAAGGAAAATCTTGTCGATCAGGCAGCCGGTGAAAAAAGCGACCCGAAGCCCGGAACTTTTGTCCATCTTCATGTTTGCAGTCAAGGTTTTGTGAAACGGGATCGGACTCAGGGGCATGAAATGCCGGTGGGCTGTCAGTGGCTGGACCAGGCGTGCGCAGGAAGTTCCCTGGGCATTTTCATCAGGCTTTATGAAAAATTTCTGAAACTTTCCGGCCCATTTCAAAAGAGTGTCAAACCGGCCGGGCCTGGCAAGCAGTTGCCTGAAGAGCAGCTTTTTGGCAGAAGGAAGACCTTTGTATTCTGCCAGGATGGCCCGGGCCCTGATAAAAATTTCCACCACATTGACCCCGGAAGGACAGTTGGCGGCACATGACCCGCATAGCAGGCACCGGTTCAGACGTTCGTTAACCCCCTCCGGGTCGGTAAACATATTATCCATAAGCCCGGTGAGCAGGGCCAGTTTTCCCCGTGCCACATCCGCTTCCCTGCGGGTTTGTTCAAACAACGGACAGACGGACTGGCACATGCCGCATCGAATGCAGGTCACCAGTTGCTCTTCCAGTTCCTTTACCTGTTCTGCCAGCTCTTTCATGCCTGCCATCTTAAGGTTTATGCTCCTGTTATTTTACCGGGGTTCAATATATTGCGGGGATCCAGAGCTGCGCGCAGCCGCCGGGAAAATAAAATAGATGAATACCCGGTTTCCTTTTCAAGAAAAGGAGCCTTGGCAATTCCGGTCCCGTGCTCTCCGGACAGGGTTCCGCCCATGGAAAGGGCCACATCGAAGATTTCTTCAATAGCCTGTTCCACCCGGTGAAATTCTTCTGTATCCCTTCGGTCCGTCAGAATGGTGGGGTGAAGGTTGCCGTCGCCGGCATGGCCAAAGGTTCCGATATCGATCCGGTATTTTCCGGCAATATCCTGGAGAGCCCGCACCATGGCAGGGATTTTGCTCCTGGGAACCGTAGCATCCTCCAGTACCAGGGTGGGCTTGAGCCGGGCCAGGGCGGACAGGGCAGATCGCCTGGCTGCCCATATTTTGTCCCGCTGGACATCATTTTCTGCCTGTTCAATGGTCCGTGCTCCCATTTTCAGGCACAATTTTTTTACCAGTCCGGCTTCTTCGGCCACCACCGCCGGATGACCATCCACCTCGATGAGCAGCAAGGCTGCCGCATCTTTGGGCAGGCCCGCTTTTGAAAAGTCCTCCACAGCCCGGATAGTGAAGTTGTCCAGAAATTCCAGGGTGGCCGGCACAATGCGGGCGGATATGATAGCGGCCACGGTTTCCGATGCCTGTTCAATGGTGTCATACACTGCCACCATGGCCTGCCTGGCCCTGGGAGCGGGGATCAGCCTGAGAATCACCTGGTCCAGGATACCAAGGGTACCTTCAGACCCGACCATGAGGCCGGTGATATTGTAACCGGTGGCGCATTTCACCGTTCTGGAACCGGTTTTGATATAGTTACCCCGGCTGTCAAAAAAACGCAGCCCCATGACATAGTCCAGGGTCACCCCATATTTGAGTCCCCGCAGCCCCCCGGCATTTTCCGCCACATTGCCGCCAATGGTTGAAACCGCCATTGAACCGGGATCCGGCGGATAAAACAATCCC
>CAYNHL010000326.1:0-1670 GCA_964397015.1 uncultured Desulfobacterales bacterium
CGATCTCCATTTTCTTTCTTGCCCTGGTGACGGCAGGATTGTCCTGGTAGGCGCCCGGCCTGCCGAACGTATTGACAACATCCGGGTTCCTTGAAGCCCTGATTTCCTTCCCGGTTTCATCTGTCAGCGCAATGCGCATTTTCAGGTGATCATCCAGAGGAACCCGCGACCAGACCGAGGCCGGGATCCTTACATTGAAGCGCTCGAGGATAAAAGCGGAAAGCTGGTTGAACAAAGGCTCGCCGGAGGGCGGAAGCTGGCGGGCAATGATATCGGCTTTTTGAGAGACCGGCACCAGCTGCTTGCGGTATGATTTCGGCAGGTTTTTGAGCAATGCCGTGATTTTTTCCTTGAAAAGACCTGGAACAAGCCGGTCGATCCGGTTGACCAGCAATGATTCCACGTCGCAGGCCGGTACATTTACCGTTACCCCGTCCGCGTCAGAGCCGGGATTGAACCGGTAGGCCAGGGAAAAGGTGGCCTGGGGCAGCTCGAGGGTGTCGGGATACGCGGCAAGGGTGTCTGCATCTACCTCTTTTCTCTGCAATGTTTCAGTCGTCATGCGCAGAAAGCTGTCATCCGGCAGATCCTTGAGATATTTTTCAAAGGTTTTGATATTGTAAAAAGGGCGGGGAAGGCGGGATTGGTAAAAAGCCGCCATCTCCTCGGGCGAGGCAAGGATATCCTTTTCCCGGGTTTTATGTTCCAGGGTTTCTATCTGCTGTGTCAATTCCCGGTTATGTTCCATGAACGCGAAAGGTCTTTTTATATCCCCTTCCACCAGGGCATGCCGGATAAAGATTTCCCCGGCTTCTTCCGGGTTGATCGGTCCGTATGCCTTTTTGCGGTTGCTGACGATTACCAGGCCGAACAAGGTGACCTGTTCGCTTGCCACCACCTCGCCGCGTTTTTTTTCCCACCTGGGATCGAAACAGGTTCTGACACAAAGGTCCCTGCCGATTTTCTCGAGCCATGAAGGATCGATATTGGCCACTGTTCTTGCAAACAGCTGGCTTGTCTTGACAAATTCAGCCGCGACGATCCAGTCCCCGGCCGAGTTGAAAAGTCCCGACCCCGGGAAAATCATGGCTTTTTGGCCTTTTGCCGCCGTGTAGAAGTTTTTTTCGGTCTTATGGGCGATATTGCCCAGGTATCCGCATAAAAGGCTCTGGTGAACTGCGATATACGCCGGGCCGCCGATGTTAAATTCCTTTGCCTTGAGGTTTTGTGTCCCTGTCCGGACCTTCAGATTCTCGGGGATGATCCCGTGCTCCTTTAGAACGGTAGTTATCTGGTGATGAATATCTCCCCATTCCCTGAGGCGCTTGAATGAAAGGAAATTGTCCCTGCACCATTTTCTGATTCTGCCCCGGCTTTTCAAGTTTTTAACGGCTTTTTGATAGGCCTGCCAAAGGTTGAGCAGGGTGATAAAATCCGAGGACGGGTCCTTGAACCCTGCGTGTTTCTGGTCGGCCTTCCCGGGAGCGTCCTGCGGCCGCTGCCTGGGGTCTGCAATTGACAGGGCGGATACCATGACGATAATTTCTTTCAGGCATTTTTTTTCATGGGCTTCCAGGAGAATCCGCGACAGTTTAGGATCTACAGGAATCCGGGCCATGATCCTGCCTTTAGGTGTCAGCACATGAGTGGATTTGTTCTTTTTTCCTTTT
>CAYNHL010000327.1:0-1666 GCA_964397015.1 uncultured Desulfobacterales bacterium
TCACGTAAGGCTTGATAACTTCGCTTTGTTCCGGAAAATTTAGGTTGGAGGACACCAGGGGCAGTGAAAATTGATCGTACTGAGCTGCAAGAAACCCGGTCCCGAAATCAAGCTCCTTTTCCGCAACATTAATTGCATCGTAACCCATGAGAGAAGCGGCTTCGAACATGAGCCTTGCCCTGTCTTCGGCAAGTGTCTTTTTAATGTCGACCATGTCCCCGCAGTCCACGAGCACAAAATTTTCATACGCGTATCGATATTCTTCGATCAAACCGGCCCGCCGGGCCAGTCCACCTTTTTTTATACCTCAACCCCCGGGGAGAACTGCACCCTGAATATCCCCTGTAAACGCGATCGCTATTTCCCTGTTCTCAGCTGATGAAGAAGAAGATACCTGCATCATCACCACAAGCAATGAAATCACGAAAAACACACTCAAACTGGTTGTAATACGCTTTCTCATTATTAAACTTCCTTTCATTGAGACTGTGTCCCGTTTTCTTCATTTTCCATCATCCGGATAAACTGTTGAGGAGAAAGTTGAAGCATGTCCTTTTTTTCTTTATCGACACTCTTTAATTCCTGTTGTTTTTTCTGCTTTCTTTTCTGTATGAGCTCTTCCTGTTTGAATTCTTCCATTTTTGACAGCCAGAAGTCATCTTCCGGCACCTCGCTGGTCAAGGCTATATTTTCAAGTTCATGTCCCGTGATCCGGTTTGCATCATCGAGCTGCAAGGTCAAGACAGAAAGATATTCTCCGCCTATGCTGCTCTGTACTATCAAGGTGTTGTCTGCCAAGACCGGATCATTTGTCATATATCTTCCATGTCCTGCCACGGCCACGCTTATCCTGTCTGTCAACTGATTATAGGTCAAAAAATTTTTTGTTCCTTCGAGGCCAAAATGCGACAGGAAAACTATTATATCCACTTTTGAATTCAACTCATCCAGTGTCTGCCGCAGCAAGGATGTCATACTGTCTCCGTTTCGGGCCACTTTTTCATAAATATCATCTTTGAACATGGCCTTAGGCGTCATACCGGTTATTCCGATTGTCATATCATCAAATGACTTGATCACGTAAGGCTTTATAACCGTTTTGCGGCCAGGAATTTCAATGACCGACGAAACGAGCGGCAAAGGAAATTGAGCATAAAGACCTTCTATAAACTTCAAGCCAAAGGCAAGCTCACCTTCGGCCACGTTCACAGCATCATATCCCATGGCCGCCGCGGCCTCGAACATGAGCCCTGCCCTTTTTTCAGGAAGACTGCGGGTATTGAAATACATGTCTCCACAATCCACTAGGACAAACCTGTCATACACAGATCTCAATTCCTGAATCATGCCGGCCCGCCGGGCCAGCCCGCCTTTTTTGATATCTCATCCGCAGGGAAAAATTTCTCCTGCCAGATCTCCGGTGAATGCAATGGTGACTTCCCGTGCCATTGCAGGTGCTGCCAGCAGAACAATCAAAACCAGTAAAATGAAGTCTTTTGATCTTATCTTAAAACGCACTTCATTCTCCTTTTTTACATCTTGACTTGACAGGGGTTGCTTTTTGATGTCTAGAGTTTCAACCCGGTCAGCATCTTCATGGTCGAAGTCCCATAGCCGTACGTACCGAAAACCGGGCTTCCCTGTGTGACCTCAATGCGGATGTGGG
>CAYNHL010000328.1:0-1641 GCA_964397015.1 uncultured Desulfobacterales bacterium
GTGTCCCTTCGGCAAGCGTGCGTGAAATAGTTATCCCCGGGTGATATTATCGGTTCCAGTATGAACATTGTAACTGGAGGAACCGATGAACAAACAACCACTGACGACCGAACAATCAGCTGCACTGGAAAAAGTCCGGCAGATTTTTTCGGATTGGCGCAAGACCAGAAACTCGCGACGTATACCGGATCATCTATGGCAAGCCGCCGTAAATCTTTATCATACCCGAAAAATGACCATAAACAGGATTGCCCGGGGTTTAAACCTGAATCATTCAGCACTCAAAGCAAAAATTCTTGACATGCCGCCAGCTGCCATTGATCCGCCTGAGGAAGATGCCTCATCTCTGTTTATTGAAGTGGCGGGTCCACAGGGTTATTCCGATTGTGTCATAGAGATGGAAAACCAGACCGGCATAAAGATGCGCATGTGCCTTAGAGGGCGGGCCGACCCGGCAGTACTTGACCTGGGCAGATACTTTCTGGCAGGTGTCCCATGATTCAAATTACACCTCATATGCGGATACTTCTGGCACCGGAACCCGTAGACTTCAGAAAAGGTATCGACGGCCTGTCCGGGTTATGCAGGAGAGTGCTGCAAACAGACCCCTTTTCCGGATACCTGTTTGTATTTATCAATCGGAGAAAAACGGCCATCAAGATTTTATGCTATGACTCCCAGGGATTCTGGCTTTGTCAGAAACGCCTTTCCAAAGGTCGCTTCAACTGGTGGCCGAAAAAGGGAACTGCTTCTGGCCGGGGTCTGGATGCCCATGAACTTCAGATGCTGCTCTGGAATGGTGATCCGTTTCATACAAAAGCCGCCCCTGTATGGCGCAGGCTGTCAGCATAATTTTTTTTTGCCGCATTCATTTTTATCTTGCGTTCCAACGGATGTTTTGATATATACCGCTGTCATGAACAATGACATCGTACTCACATACCGCGGCAGGAGCGCAACCAGAGCTGATGTTGCATATATCAACCGGTTGATCCAAGACAACCCTGCAAAAAGCCGCCGGGCACTGTCACAGATGCTGTGCAGGGAATGGAACTGGGTTCAGGCCAATGGCAATCTTCGTGACATGATCGCCCGGGGGTTTATGCTCGAACTTCACAGAAACGGGCATATCACCCTTCCGGCCAAAAAAAAGAATCCTGTAAATCCATTTTTAAACCGCAAAAAGCCGGAACGGCCGGTGATCGATCAGACCTCAGTAACAACTGATCTGAAAAGCATACAACCCTTACAGATCCTGCTGGTAAAAAATACTTCCCATGAACCGTTGTTCAACAGCCTGATTGAACATCATCATTACCTGGGGTACTGTCATCCAGTGGGTGAACAGCTCAAATATTTAGTATTTGCAGGTGATAGACCGGTGGGCTGTTTTTCATGGTCATCGGCTCCCCGGCATATCGGTGCCAGGGACCGGTATATCGGATGGAAAAAGGAGCACAGGGATCATAATCTTTGTTATATCGCTTACAACAGCCGGTTTCTGATACTGCCCTGGTTTCGGGTTCCCCACCTGGCTTCATGGCTTCTGGGGTATATGGCCAGGCACCTGTCCCGGGACTGGCAGAGCGTTTACTGTCATCCGGTCTATTACCTTGAGACATTTGTCGACACGGAAAGGTT
>CAYNHL010000329.1:0-1638 GCA_964397015.1 uncultured Desulfobacterales bacterium
AATAAGCCAATAAGCCAAGCCTGACCCCGTTGTTGCTGACCCCGTTGTTGGCCCCGTTCAATTTCACAATTGGTCTTGCAAAAAGGGCTGAAATTTTTTACATAATGAAAACGGGTATTAATCCAAAATTACATCTCAGAACAGGGTGGGGGAGAAAAGCATGCTCAAAAATGTGAGTCTGGCAAAGAAAATCACCGGTGGATTTCTGGTTATTCTCGTACTGTTGATCGGCCTTGCTCTGGTCGGGCGTTTCGGCCTTTCCCGGGTGGTGGAGAAGGTGGACCTGACCAACCGGTATGACGCTCTTGTCACCCTTATCCTGCAGGCGCGCCAGAATGAAAAGGACTTTGTTCTGAACCAGGACCAGAGCGCGGTCAAAACAGTCGAAGCCAGGCTCAATTCATTTAAAAAGCTGGGGCAGGAAATAAGCCGTCTGGAACTTTCCCCTGACGCCCGGCAGCAGATCGAGGATATCCTGGAGCGATCAGACAGCTACAAGAAAGCCTTTTTTGAATATGTATCCCTGTCTGAAAAAAAAGATGAGCTCATGGCGGACATGAACCACAAGGCAGATGCCGCATTGGAGATCACCACCACGATCCGGGACAAACAGAGGCAGGAATACAATGCCCTCAGAGATGAAAGTGAAACCCGGATCGCCATGCTGAGAGTAAGGGTGCTGCACGCCACCAAGATCCATGAAGCCTTTCTTGAAGCCACCGGATACCGCATGGCTCTTTCAGAGCTCGATATTGAAGAAAAACCTTCTCTTTTAGAGCAATGGAAAGGAAAACACAATTCATTGAAACTGACCACAGAGCAGGTCAGGCCGCTGCTCGAAGATGAAACATCCATAAAAAGGCTGGATGATATTCTAAAGGCGCAAAAAGATATCATGGAAAAAGCCGAGGCCTTTTTTTACGATAAAAGTGACGAAAACACCCAGGCGGTTATCCAGGCCGCCACTTCTTTTCAGCGCAAGGTAATCCATTTCCACCAGGAAATGCAGGCACAGCTTGAATACTATATCGAGGATGTCCAGTTTTTTTCAGGACAGATGATGGAATTGTCTTCAGGCGCTGACAGGATTGCCAGGATACTTTTGAACACGCGAATCCTGGAAAAAGAATTCATCCGGTCTGAAAACGATGAAATTTTCAAGATGATAACCAGTCAGATCGATTCAATAGACAGCGTAATTTCTGAGATAAAAGAGCATATCGACGATGAGGACAAGACCGCTCCCCTGGAAGGCATAAGGGAGGCGGTCCAGAAATACATGACCTCTTTTACCGGCTACGCTGATATGATGAAAACGCAAAAGGCCGTGCAGGCCGAGATGGAAACCAGCGCATCCGATATCCAGCAGATCTGTTCAAATGCCAAGGCACTCCAGCAGGATGCCATGCAGTCCCAGATCAGCCAGTCCCAGTGGCTTATCACCCTTGGAAGTGTCCTGGCGCTGATTGCCGGAGCTGTTATCGCTTACCTGTTGATCAGGATGATTATTGTACCGTTGAAAAAAGTTGTGTTCGCCTTGAAGGATATATCTGAAGGTGACGGAGACCTGACCCAGCGCATCGAGATCAGAACACAGGATGAAATAGGTGAACTGGCCAAGTGGTTCAATGCATTCGT
>CAYNHL010000330.1:0-1629 GCA_964397015.1 uncultured Desulfobacterales bacterium
TGAAAGTTGATATTGGTCCTGTAACACGGTTGGAAGGACATCTGAGTATCCATACCACGGTTGAAAACAATGTAATCACAAAGGCTGAAAGTGTAGGTGAAATGTTCAGGGGATTTGAAGTTTTTCTCCGGGGCAGGGACCCTCTCGATGCTCAGCAGATCACCCAGAGAATCTGCGGTGTCTGCCCCTATGCCCATGCCATAGCATCCTCTTATGCCCAGGAAAATGCATACAACCTTGTGGTCCCGCCCAACGGCCGTATCCTGCATAATTTGATACAAGGGGCAAACCACATCTATGATTATTTATTACATTTTTATCAATTGTCTGCATTGGATTTTGTCGATGTAACAGCCATACTCCAATATAATGGCTCGGATTCTGATTTAACCGCTCTCAGGGATTGGGTAAAGGCTGAAACCGGCTCAAACTTTTCTTTTCCTGCAGCACCCTTTTTACCAAGACTTTCAGGGCGTTATATTTCCGATGCCAACACCAATATCAATGCCCTGAAACACTATATTGAATCCCTCGAGATTCAGAAAAAGGCCAACAAGGCTTCAGCCATTTTCGGCGGCAAGTTTCCCCATGCCACTGCCATTTTTCCAGGCGGCTGCACCCAGGAGCCCGATATCGATCATATTGCTTCATACCGCTCATTAATTTCCGATGTCCGGGATTTTATCCATAAAAAATATCTTCCCGATATTCTGGCCGTTGCCGGGGAATTTCCTGAATACTGGCATATCGGCCAAAGCCGCGGAGGGTTTCTTTCTTACGGGCTTTTGCCTTTTGGGCCGGAGCTTGACAGTAAAAGGCTGTTTGCACCGGGTGTGCTGCTGGAAAATAACATCAGCCGGGTGAATTTTGATGCCATCCGGGAGGATGTGAAATATTCCAAATATTCATCTCCCTCCGGTTTGACCGTCAAAGAGGGAGAATTGTCCCCGGCCCCCCATAAATCCGGGGCCTATTCATGGGTGAAAGCGCCCCGGTACCAGGGAAAAGTGATGGAGGTGGGACCTGCAGCCAGAATCCTGGTGGATTACCACCAGAACAACAACCCTGAAATCAAACGACTGGTGGATCACTTTGCCGGTATTGCCGGCATTAAGGCAGACAATTTAAATTCAGTTCTGGGCAGACATTTGTGCCGTGCCATATCTGCCGTGGTAATTGCCGATTTCCTGCTGGAGGAGACGGAACGGATTGACATACAGGCGCCGTTCATGGCCCGGTATGACCTGCCGGAATCAGGGGAAGGGTTTGGTGCCACGGAAGCATCGCGGGGGGCACTGCTCCATTATATTAAAATCAAAGACTATAAAATCGAAAAATATGAGTGCGTGGTGCCCACAACCTGGAATTGTTCACCCATGGACGACCAGGGCCAGCCGGGCGCTCTTGAATCCGCACTGGTGGGAACCCGTGTGGAAAAACCTGAGGAGCAGATTGAGGCCAATCGAATAGTACATTCTTTTGATCCGTGTCTGGCCTGTGCCGTGCATTAACAGGCCGGCCCACTACAGATTGAAATTTATTAATTTTTCGCTGAGGACAACTTTATGATAGATCGACGAGAATTTCTGAAAATGGCTGCATGTTTAAGCGCCTCCTTTGGTATTACCC
>CAYNHL010000331.1:0-1629 GCA_964397015.1 uncultured Desulfobacterales bacterium
CGGCGGCAGCCCGAGTGCCCGATCTTCCATGATTTCCGTTAAAACACCCCCTGAACCGAATACGATAACCGGTCCGAAAGAGACGTCGGTTTTCGCGCCGATCAACAATTCATGGTCCGGGCTGTCAATATGCTGTTGAACAGATACCCCTTCAATGTGTGCATCCGGATTATACGCTTTGGCACCTTCCATGATTTTGCCAAAGGCTTCCTGGACCGCACCATCTGAATGTAAATTCAGATGCACGCCATTGGCATCGGTTTTATGGGAAATATCGGGTGACATGAGTTTTAAGGCTACGGGAAATCCGATCCTGCGGGCTGCACAAAGTGCATCTTCTTCTGTGACTGCCGTTTTTGTCGTATTTACCGGTATTCCATAAGCGGATAGAATATCTTTTGATGCCGCTTCGGACAAAAAACCGCTATTTTGTTTCATATGGTCGTTCAGCAGTTTGTGGGCCTTGTTGTGGTCATACTTTAACTTGTGGGGCAATTGTTGTGGAATTTGTGTCAGAAGTTCCAGGTTCCGGTTGTATGCCACCATGAAAACAAAGGCTTGAATTGCCCTTTCCGGCGTTTCATATGTTGGAATTTTGGCCCGGTTCAACAAGTCAATCGCTGTTTCCATCTTTTGTCCCCCGATCCAGGAGGCAAATATGGGAAAACGTTTATCTCCGGCTGATGCGGCCAGTGCTTTAGCCACTGATTCAGGATCTGTCAGTGCCTGGGGCACCATAATGGTGAGGATACCGTCAAAGGACCGGCTTTCATGGCATAAATCAACTGTTTTTATAAATCTTTCCCGGGTTGCATCTCCGAGAATATCAATGGGATTGTTCCGGCTCCAGAACTGCGGCAGGATGTCGTCCAGCGATTCTGTCAGTTCGCGGGACAGCGGGGCAGGCTCCAGGCCATGACCGGCCAGGGCATCCGTGGCCATAACGCCCGGCCCACCGCCATTTGTGATAATTGCCAGGCGTGATCCCCCGGGGCGCGGGGTTTTGGCCATGAGTTCAGCACAATCGAACAATTGCTCTATGGTGTTTACCCGGATAATGCCGGCACGCTTGAACGCTGTGTCATATACGGCATCTTCTCCGGCCAGGGCCCCGGTATGTGATGTTGCCGCCCTGGCCCCGGCCTTACTGCGCCCGGATTTCAAGACCACGATGGGTTTGATCCTGGACACTGCCCGTGCGGCACTCATGAATTTGCGTATGTGGGTCAGATTTTCTATGTAAAGCAGTATGCTCTTTGCCCGGGGATCATTGCCTAAATAATCGATCATGTCCCCGAAATCCACATCTACCATGGAACCGATACTGACAAAGTGGCTGAAACCGATTTTTTCCTTGAATGAAAGATCCAGAATTGATGTACAGATGGCCCCGCTCTGGGAGACAAAGGACAGTTTTCCACTGGAAGGCATATCAGATGCAAAACTGGCATTGAGGTTTGTTCCGGTATTGATAATTCCCAGGCAATTTGGACCTATAAGCCGCAGGCCGCCGGCATAGGCTTTTTCCTGAATTGTTTTTTCGATATCGCGTCCCTGATCTCCGGTTTCTTTCCCTCCGGCCGATATGATCACGGCGCCACCTGTGCCGGCGGCAATACAGTCACCGAC
>CAYNHL010000332.1:0-1602 GCA_964397015.1 uncultured Desulfobacterales bacterium
CACCCACAAGGCCCGTAGCATCTTGACCAGGTGAGATTTACCTGATCCATAAAACCCGCTGACCCAGACTGCCGGCTGCTGGGCCTGGTTGATGTTTTTGAGAAAGGTTTCCAGGATATCTTCCATGCCTTTGCCATACTGCCCGTCACAGACAAAAGTGTCCAGTTCATACCGCAGCACCTCCATGGCCTGATCGGTTGTCTCATCATTGACACTGGCCACCCCTTCATTGACAAGCTTGTGAACAGTGGGGTCTTTTTGATAGATATTGCGGTTGATCATCCTCTCTCCCTGAATCAAAATACCTTGTCCGCTGTAATGGGAACAGCCAGATAGTTCCATCCGTCATACCCGTCCAGCAGCCGGTAGTTGTTGTTTTCAAAGCTGCCGGGAAAAAAAATCAGCAGCCGTCCCTTTACCATGGGGGCCAGATGGTCCACCAGATCCTTGACTTTTAAAAAACCGAACAGGGAACCGACCCCCTTGAGTGCGACAACAGTATCAGGGCCGGTCTCTTTTTTTGTCAGCATTGCCTGGAATTCATTTGTGATATAGGGCAGATATTTGGGCAGCAGGGTAGGCAGCAGTTGGGGTTTTTGGAAATAGCTTTTCACATACCGCTGTGATGCCATCCAGGTTGCAAAGGTGTCGGTCAGATCAAAAATGGCCCACTCATATCCGGCCTGACGGGTGGCAATCTCAAACTCATCGATTCCGGCCCGCAGTCGCCGCTCATCTGTTTCATCATACACACAGAAAATCACCCGCTGGGCTGCTGCCGCATCTTCCCGCCAGGGAACCTCGATGTATCTACTGTAAGACTGGATCAATCGTTTGATTTTACTCATCGGGGCCTCCTGTGTTGCGGAGCCATGCCAGTTCCTGTCCATTGATCAGGGCAGGGAACACCACCTCGATGATGTCACCCACCTGCTTGAAAACAATCCAGCCTCTGTGTGATGCTTCCCTGGCAAGTTCGACAGCCCGGTCAAAGGAACAGTCCAAAAGCCGGGCATAGTCTGTTTTGAAAAGCGCCGGTCCCCGGGCACCGGTCAGGTATCCCAGCAGCAGGGCATAGGCTGCACTGCCGGGTGTGGGGGTGGCAGGTGTTCGGGTTTTTCTGACACGGCCCTGGAGATGGCCGGACTGAGTCCAGGTGGCATTGATATTCTGGGCCGTGGATTTCAGGGTGGCCGGACTGAAACGACCTGGTTCTCTGTTATCGATATGGGCGGCCATTATCTCCTGGGTGACCACAGACCCTTCGGTCAGAGTCAATATAAAAGGAATCGTGGCCCGGAGAATCGAATCCCTGGCACAGGCGCACAACATTGCCAGCAAAGGGCGGCCAGCCGGGTCCCGGTGCCAGAAAAACAGCAAAGTCCTGAAAAGGATATCAGCGGTATCCAGCGAATACAGGCTCACCAGATGGCGGCTGGTCAATTCACGCGTTTTACCCGACCGCTTGCTCAGGCAATTGTCCGCTTTGATGGCCTTAAGATAGTCTTTTTTGTCGGCATTGGGGTCATTGATATATCCCAGCAGGCTGATCAGGTCTTCCAACATCATGGTGCGTGACAGATGGGCGCCTCCGCGGTTGAA
>CAYNHL010000333.1:0-1576 GCA_964397015.1 uncultured Desulfobacterales bacterium
TGATAAATCAGGGTCAGACAAAAGTTTTGTCGGGTATGGCGGTATTCTTTATCCTTTGACGGCCTGACAGGTCTTTAACCTGTCCTGACAGTATCTGCGGCAGCTTTTATCCGGGCAAGGGTTTTTTCCCTGCCAAGCACCAGCAGCATTTCAAATATCCCGGGGCTGACCGTAGTACCGGTGACCGCAACCCGGACGGGCTGGGCTATTTTACCGAATCCCAGCCCGGTTTTTTCCATGACCTGTTTAAAGGCTGATTCTAGGGATTCAAGGGTAAATTCATCCTGGTCGCTGATGGCCTCAAGTGTTGTTTCAAGAATCTTTAAGGTCTTTTCGGTCAAGAATTTTTTTGCGGCGGCTTCATCGTATTCGATATTATCGGCAAAGTAAAAGCGGGCGCTCTGCGCCATGTCAACCAGGGTTCTGCTCCGGGGCTGAAGGGTTTTGATCGCTTCATGGAGAAAATTATCATCAGCTGCATCAATGCCGTTTTCGGCAAGGTAAGGCAGCAAATGCGGACCCAGCTCTTCGGGCGATTTGGCCTGTATGTGTTTGGCGTTGAGTGCTGACAGCCTGTCCGGATCAAACATTGCGGCAGACCGGCCCAGGTGTGCCAGATCGAATTTTTCAATCAGTTCTTCGCGTTCAAAGAATTCCTGGTCCCCGTGTGACCATCCAAGCCTGACCAGGTAGTTTATCATGGCATCGGGCAGGTAACCCATACTGCGGTATTCGGAAACAGACATGGCACCGTGCCTTTTGCTCAGCCTGGATCTGTCTGACCCCAGCACCATGGGTACATGGGCAAAGACAGGTAAAGCGGCGCCCAGGGCCCGGTAGATCATGATCTGTTTGGGGGTGTTGATAAGGTGGTCGTCACCGCGGATAATGGTGTTGACACCCATGGTCAGGTCGTCGACAACCACGGCAAGGTTGTACATGAACGATCCGTCACTGCGCTGTATTATGAAATCGTCGACCTCCTGGTTCTGAAAGGCTGTGTCTCCCTTGACAATGTCTTCTACCACCGTTACGCCTGTATCTGGAGTTTTAAGGCGGACGACCCGGTTTTTTCCCTCTGACAGGCCCAGGTCCCGGCATTTGTTGTTGTACATGGGTTTTTTGCCGGCAGCCCTGGCTTCCTGCCGCATGGCATCTATTTCTTCGGCCGTGCATGAACAGTAATAGGCATGGCCTTCATCTATCAGTCTCTTTGTATGGGCGGCATAAATTTCATGGCGCCGGGTCTGGTAGTAAGGGCCGTCGTCAAAGTCGATGCCGAGCCATTCCAGGGCATCCAGGATGGCATCCACAGATTCGGCAGTGGATCGCTGCTCGTCGGTGTCTTCAATGCGCAATACGAACCGGCCCCTGGTTTTGCGGGCGTACAGCCAGTTGAAAAGGGCGGTCCGGGCGCCGCCGATATGTAAAAAGCCCGTGGGGCTGGGGGGAAAACGGGTGACAATGGTGTCCATGGTATCTCCAAAAAAATTAATGGTAAAATCGAGCCCTTACGTAGCATAAAAAGCAAGAGCGGACAATATCACAAATCGAACAAAACTGCAATTTCGAGTCT
>CAYNHL010000334.1:0-1572 GCA_964397015.1 uncultured Desulfobacterales bacterium
CCGGGCGTATCGCAAACCGGCTCGATCTTTGCGGGACCAACAGCGTATCAGACGCTGCCTGCGCAAGTTCCCTGTCCGCTCTTCACACCGCAGTGATGGAGCTGGTTTCGGGAAAATGCGACATGTCCATTACAGGCGGGGTGGATACCCTGAATGACATTTTCATGCACATGTGTTTTTCCAAAACCGGGGTTTTATCACATACCAGTGACGCAAGGCCGTTTTCAGCCGAGGCGGATGGAACGGTTTTAGGAGAAGGCATCGGCATGCTCGTGCTCAAGCGGCTTGAAGATGCCGTACATGACAATAACCGCATCTACGCTGTCATCAAGGGTGTAGGTACTTCTTCCGACGGCCGGACGGCAGGTATATACACCCCGGATGCCAGGGGGCAGGAACGGGCGCTCAAGAACGCATATGAAGATGCGGGAGTAGCGCCGGCAACCGTCGGGCTGATCGAGGCGCACGGGACAGGTACCCGGGTAGGGGACAAGGTCGAATTCAACGCCTTGAAATCTTTTTTCGCCCATCCAGACAAGCGCAATTTCTGTGCCCTGGGTTCTGTAAAATCGATGATCGGTCATACCAAGGCTGCGGCCGGGGTGGCAGGTATTATCAAAGCGGCCCTTGCACTGCACCACAAGGTACTGTTGCCGACACTGAAGGCAGAAACACCTGATCCACAACTGGATATAAACAACTCTCCATTTTACCTGTGCGACAGGACCAGGCCCTGGGCGGGTAACGGTGAAAGCCCCCGGCGGGCAGGGGTCAGCGCATTCGGGTTCGGCGGCAGCAACTTTCACGTGGTACTCGAGGAACACGAGGGGGAAAAAAGCCTGGTTTCATGGGATGGAACTGTCCAGATCGCGGCATTTTCCGGGCAGGGGCCGGAAGAGCTCGTTTCTAAAATCAAGGAGTTTCAATCGGCTTTTACGTCACACCGGGACCTTGATTCAAGGGAGAAATCAGGGCTGATCGCCTGGCATACCGGGCAACAGCGCAATTCATTCAATGCCCGCGACATTGCCCGCCTCTTATTTGTCATCAAGCCGGAAGACGATGTGGCATCGCTTTGTGACCAGGCTTTGGACATGGTGAACTCCGGTAACGGCAAAACCGGCCCAATCTTTTTTTACCACACCGGTCCTGTTTTTAAAAAACTCGGGTTTCTGTTTCCAGGCCAGGGCAGCCAATATGTAAATATGGGGCGGGAGCTGTTCGCCATGTTCCCGGAGGGAAAGAGTGTCATCGATGAAGCCGACCACGCTTTTGCAGCAAGTGATCCCGGCGGAACCGAACAGGCGCTGCACAACTTCATTTTACCCATGCCCCCCCATTTACAGGATGCCGGGACCGCGGCGGGACAGCTGCAGGATACCCGGATTGCCCAGCCTGCAATTGGAACTGTCAGCAAGGTCATGATGAAGATACTCTCCCGGTTTGGTGTCACGCCGGATGTTGTCTGCGGTCACAGTTTCGGGGAGCTCAGCGCCCTTAACGCGGCTGGAGCCATTGATGATACCACGTTTTTCACCCTGGCGGCCGAACGAGGAAAACATATGGCCGGCG
>CAYNHL010000335.1:0-1563 GCA_964397015.1 uncultured Desulfobacterales bacterium
ACGAACTAAACACCATCGCCTACTGGATTATCGAAAAGCGCGCCCATACCAGCCGGCTGCGGGCTCATATCAATAAGATCGCCCAGGTGGCCATTGAATTGTCCCTAAAACGAGGCAAGACCGCATTGACGGTTTTAAAAGCGGAAAACCGGAGCCTTGAAAAATTGAACATCCCCAATCAGTATTGGAACAGGGGCCTTGAAATTACGTTCGATTCCGAGAAAAGATCGACGGGAAAGCTTCAACTGGGCAGCCGGATCAAATCATTCAGAACTCGGAAAGGATTTTCGCAGACCGTTCTGGCGCGTTTGGTCGGGGTGACGCCAAGCAATATTTCTCAGGTGGAAAACAACCAGATTTACCCGTCGCTGCCCGCGCTGATCAAAATAGCCGAAACCCTTGCCGTCGATATCGGCGCTTTTTTTCAGGATGTTGAAAGGCCTGAGGAACGAATTGTGTTCAAGCCGGCCGACGCCGTTCAGATTCACAATCCGAACATCACCAGGGACAGCCTGTCCATCAAGCTGACCACCCCTTTCGGCCGGCGTTATCAAGCCGAACCCTATCTTGTCGAAATAACGCCCAAAAAAAACATACTAACCCATTTTTTTATCCATAAAGGCATGGAAATCGGATATGTCCTGTCAGGAAGCGTGGACATGAAGATGCCGGATTCGGATTACCACTTGACGCCGGGCGATGTCATTCACCTGACGCAGGAAATACCGGTTCAATGGAAAAACAACAGCGATGAAACGGTGCGGATGCTCTGGGTGCTTGTAAAATAACGGAACCGGGTTCATTAGTCTTCCGGAAACAAAAATTCACCGCGCCGCCGGCCCGGGATATACGAATAGCATGATCCAGGGCCCGCCGCCGTGTGAAATTCAATTTCTGAAAACCTATAGAAACACAGGCGTAACTTTTTTCCGGCCGGTCACCTGTTTGTATTTTTCATCCGGATATCCAACGGCGATTACAGCGTATACATGATTTTCGGCGGGAATTTCCAGGCTTTGCTTGAGGGACGGTTCGTTTTTTAGGGCCTCGACCGCGAACCCTATCAAACAGGTTCCAAGCCCCATGCTGTGGGCCCCTAGAAGAATGTTTTGACTCGCCAAGAGCGCGTCCTCGGCCGGACAGCTTGCGCCGGGCGCCATTCCCACTATAATGGCGGCGGACGCTCCATGAAACAAAATATCCTTACCTGTTTTTTCCCATTCGGCGAGCCTGTCCCTGACTGTCTCATAATAGTCCTGATAGTAGGTTTCAAGCTCTTTTTTGCCGACCAGGCTGAGCGCGCGCCTGATTATCGCGTTGCCCGCCATTTTGTTCAACCGTTTGAAAAAATTGGCGGTTTTTTCGGCAAAGCGTAAAACTTTTTGCCGTTCATCCAGCACGGTGAACGTCCATTTTTGACTGTTTGTTCCGGAAGGCGCTGTGACGCCGATCTTTACCAGATCCGACAGGATTTTCCGATCCACCGGGTCATCCTTGTAATTCCGGCAGGATCTGCGGGATTGCATTAACCTAACCAGTTGCGCCGTATCGAAGCTTCCGAAC
>CAYNHL010000336.1:0-1542 GCA_964397015.1 uncultured Desulfobacterales bacterium
ATCCGGTCGTTCAATATGGTTTCCGCGGCATTGGCCAAAACAGATACCCCGTAATCCATTTTACTGTAGGTATCGTGGACCAGTTTTTTAAACATCCCCCTGAACTGTTCAGGCATTTGATGAAAAGTTGAAAAAGGGGTCAGAAAAGTATCCTTGTTCACTGCCAGGGTACTGCCTATAATTACCAGTTTCCCCTTGACCCGCTCCGGGTCGAAACGGTCCAGGACCACGTCGCTGTAGGAGATATGGTCAAACGCATTGAAATCCCCGTGGTAATTGATCAAAAAATCGGGCCAGGGCAGATGTATCCGGCTATTATCAGGGGCCAGCAGCACCACCCCGGATGAATCTTTTTCATTGAACACGATATCCATGTACCCGAACGTGCGGACCATCTCGAGGCTGAAACACGGTATCACCTGCATGGACCCGTCCGGCAGGGGTGATACGCTGAAATAATTCATCCGCCGCCAGACACTGTCGGTATCGAGCTGGGCATCGATGAAACCCTCTCCTATCATTCCGCGGGCAAAGGCTTCGATCGCGACCCTGCTGCCGCCGTGCTGGGTGGCTGCAACCCTGGGCAGTACAATGTTGTTGCATTCATCGATGGCCCGGGCCAGCTGTTCGTCTGCTTCAGGATCAGGATCATGATCGGCCATTACCAGGTCGATGCCTATTACCTCCGCCCCTGCCCGGCACAGGTTGTCCAGCGCGCGGGCGGTATCTTTCCTTGACCAGTCGCCCTTTTTTTTCTCAAGTTCGATAGCGCTGTGATCATCCATCAACACCAAAAGAATATTGCCGGACACAGGTATAGGACCACGAAGCCTGAAATGCGCATCGTAAAGCAGGTTGTCCACGGGCTGAAGCAGCTTCCAGTGAAACACGGCAGCCACCAGAACTGTGACCAGGAGGGCCACAATCAGGCTGACAACAAGCTGGGAACCTGCCGGCCTGGGGAAAAACGTCAAAGATTCTTTTTTGCCCAAAATTTGTCCTTTGCTTCCTGTTCTTTCCAACTTATAATGCATCCCAACAGGTGAGCTGTTTCATATTTTCATTCTATTACCACAATAACATCACCAGGGCAAAAAGATAAAAAATCAATGCGGCTGTCGGGTTCCGGTGACACCCTGTGCCGATCCCAGGAAAAAAAAGGGAGCGTTATCCGGCCGGCCCCTGAACCGCAAAAACTCGCTGGCGCTCAAACAGGTTGCGGTTCCGAGCCGGTGCCGGCCGGATAACGCAACAATTCCCCTTTTTTTCCAACGGTCCTGTCACAGGATATCACCGGAACCCTAAAGCAACTTCGTCCGCTATCTTTTTTTTGATCATTTGTTACGGGGACAACTTGATCATTGAGCAACAATGAATCGTTCAAATGGCAAAGCCTTTATACTATGCCCTGGCCCACAGGGCCAGGGTTTCTGTGGCGGTTTAATAGCAGCGTGATGGAAAACTTGGGGAGGCCGTGTTTCGGTGGCGTCCTGTGACAGAACCTTTTGAAAAAAAGGGGGGTTTTGCATTGTGAAGGCTGCG
>CAYNHL010000337.1:0-1538 GCA_964397015.1 uncultured Desulfobacterales bacterium
ATATGTAATGATAATGAATTTGTTCAGGAAATGAAAGAGACAGGATGGAAAAAATCTGCGGGGCTTATTCAAAAATATATTGATACGACAAACGACATTGTATCTGCGGAATCATTGCTGTCTTTGTGGGAACCAATCAAAGAATCAACCCCGCAATGGTATTATCTCATGGCCAAAGTGCTTTACAAAAAAGATGACATCCCAAAAGCGCTTTCCATGGCACAAACCGCCCTGTCAAAAGCGCCACATAAGGCTGAATGGATGGCATTCTGTGCACGATTGATGATGGAGACCGATCGCTTTGATGATGGTGTTGCACTTCTTGAAAAAGCCGTCAAACAAGACCCCTCCCAGGCCGTCCTTTGGGAAGAACTTGGCGACACCTTTTTTTCACTCAGAGACTTTGCAAGCGCCGCCGCTGCCTATGAAAAGTGTTTTACTGCCCTTCCGGATGAAATTGATGTGCTGATAAAATACGGGGATTGTTATTACAAGATAGGTGATTTTGAGCTGGCAAAAAAGGCATATCATATGGTTCTTCAAAAAGATCCTTCAAACAAACCGGCCAGGGAAAAGCTCAAACAACTGGAATAGTATTTTACAAAATTTTTTTACTGCTCAAGATATTTACTGGCGGCCAGACCGGCACGGCGACCGAACACAAAACAGGACGTCATCATCATACCGCCGATCCGGTCCCCCCCATGCATGCCGGTAGTAATCTCACCGGCGGCAAAGAGCCCATCAATACCAGTTTCACCATCCCTCCCGATCTTAATTCCCCCGTTGTTGGCCTGGAAATGAGGATAGATCCGATTGATCAACTTCCCGCTGCGCCGGTCATAAACACGAATAGCCGAATCAGATTCAGACGTCAGGTGGTCCAGTAAAATTTGATCCATCCGGCGATCTGCTTGAAGGTTACTGATCGGAACGTGATTGCGGCGGTCTGCCAGTAATTTCGAATCATCTGGAGGGAACGGCAGGGGAATTCCATCTGCATCACAAAATAAATACCGGTCATCAAAAAATGCCGAGAAGCTGAAACGGGTGGCATCCGGAGAGATATCCTCCCAGACATGCTGCTCAAACTGCATATTGTGCAGGCGCAATCCTGCCCGCTTAAGCAATCCATGGCCATCCCCCGTAAGGCAGGGATCGGTAATACTGTGTCGATGCATTCCGCCGGCCCCACCGGTGGCAAGGATGACCGCCTGTGCATGAATCATAATTTCTTTTCCTTGCCGGCGGGCCAATACCCCGGTGATTCGATTTCCGGCCAGTCTCAGTTCAACAGCCTCTGTTCCATGAAGCACGGTAACCTTGCTAAAATCAATATGCCGCCTGATTGCTCCGGCAAACTGCCCGGTATTATCGATAATAGCAGCCAGGGGATAAGAACAGAAACAGGGCGATACCCGCAGTAAGGCATCTCCCTGTTTTAAAAACGTTACACCCATGCTCTGAAGCATCCGAAAGGCTTTAGCGGATTCCTGGACCAGCAAACGGGACAATTCAGCATCATTGGTACCCTTGCT
>CAYNHL010000338.1:0-1534 GCA_964397015.1 uncultured Desulfobacterales bacterium
CAAGCCTGACCCCAGCCCTTTAAGATCTATGCCAAGGTAAACCATATGATTATTCTGGAAGCGGCCATTACATTGTTTACAATTTAGTATTGACATTCCTATATTGTAAGAATATTATGGATTTTACAATGATTAAACGAATGTTAGGTGAAAAAATATTATCGTTGGCCAGGGGTTTCCCAATCATTACGCTGACCGGACCCAGACAGTCAGGAAAAACAACTCTGGCCCGATGGCTGTTTCCAGAGTATGAATATATCAACCTGGAAAATCTCAATGATCTTCAATTTGTCCGGGAAGATCCCTTGAGTTTTTTAAACACTTTCTCAACATCCGGTGTTGTTATTGATGAGGCCCAGAAATTTCCGGAGCTTTTTTCATACCTCCAGGGTGTAGTGGATGAATCCGGCCAGGTGGGAAAGTTTGTTTTGACCGGGTCACAGAATTTCTTGTTGCTGGAAAAAATTACCCAGTCCCTTGCGGGAAGGGCGGCAATATGCCACCTGATGCCATTTGGAATCAATGAGTTGACCCAGGCTGGATATGCTGTGGATAATCTGGATCATGCACTTTTTACCGGATGTTACCCCGTGCTTTATGATCGGCAGCTCGAACCGGAGGATTACTATCCATCCTATATTCAGACCTATGTTGAAAGGGATGTCCGAAGTATAAAAAATGTCGGAAGCCTGAGTACATTTCAGAAATTTATTAAATTATGCGCCGGCAGAACCGGGCAGCTGATCAATTATTCAAGCCTGGGGAATGATCTGGGGGTAAATTACAAAACAGTTGCTTCCTGGATATCCATTCTTGAAGCCAGTTTCATTATCTTTCGCCTGCTTCCGCATTATCAAAATTTCAACAAGCGACTGGTCAAACAGAACAAGCTCTATTTTTACGATACAGGCCTGCTGTGCTCACTTTTGGACATCCAGACCCCGTCCCAGCTTCGTACCCACTACCTGCGGGGCAGCATATTTGAGTCGTTCATTGTGAGCGAGTATATCAAAATGCGGTATCATAAGGGCCTGCGGCCAAATGCCTTTTTCTGGCGGGATAATACGGGGCATGAAATCGATCTGTTGATCGAAGAAGCAGACAGTTTGAAAGCAGTAGAGATCAAATCAGGACAAACCGTCACTTCCGATTTCTTCAAGGGATTATCCTTTTTTGAAAAGCTGAGCGGCCTGCCGCCGGAAAATCTTTATCTCATTTACGGTGGTTTAAAAGACTATAAACGAACATCAGCCAATGTTTTAACCTGGCGGCATATCGACGGGATTCTTTGATTCATACATGGGGTCAGGCTTGGCTTATGTAGTATATAAAAGTATATGTATGTAAGGTACAACGGTTGCGAACATCATCACACAATATCTGCTGGGCCTGAAACGTCATGCAGAGGGTCAATATACTGAAAACATCCTGACCCCACCTTTGGGTTGACAATGTGGTGTTTTGGTGTTAATATGATCGTTAAACACCTGACACAAGGAGGACTGTATGAGCCGTTTAACCATCACCCTGGATG
>CAYNHL010000339.1:0-1528 GCA_964397015.1 uncultured Desulfobacterales bacterium
TTTACCGGATCATGGGGCACAATTTTTCGAAAACCTTGAGTAATTTCCAGGCAGGCGGAGCGGTCAGGATTTTTTCGCCGCGTAAACCCCAGGATTTTTCCTGCTGTGTGCATATGACGGTCAAGTGGGATAAGCAGCTGGTCCGGACGGATTTCATTCCATCCACCCGGATCCACCCGGTCCTTTCTTACCATCCAGCGCAGAAAAAGATGGCTGCGCTTGCAGGCGCTTGACTTGCCTGGATCAGCCAGCAGGTGGCCGCATGCCCCATAGGGGTTCAGGCTTTGTACAAGAAACAGCAATCCCGGCAGAACAGTGGAATCCTTTTTGTCAGAACCTGCCATAAAACAGGCTTCCAGTGAGCCGTATTCTCTGATTACCCGCTTTATGCCCAAAAGCAGGGCAGTGATATGGTTCTCGGACGTAAAACGGTAGGTGAACCCTGCCATCCCCTGCTTGATTTTCCCGGTTTCAATGTTCATCACACTTTCAAAAGGGGATGGCCCAAGAAATTCAAGCACCTTTTCAACTGCCTGCATGATCAGTTCCACCCGGCCGTAAGCCAGGCAGGCAGCTACAAGACCCGCTATCTCCCGGTCCCTGGTATCTTCGTAATCATAGAGGAACAGCAGTGGATCCGGATCAACAAGCGATCTGCGGTTATAGATCTCGTACACCAGTTCCAGTTTCTGTTTCAATCGGGCCGGCATGGACATCCCGTTTATCATCGTTCAAGCCCGAAAGTTGAATCAATAATTTTCACAAAGCCGTTCAAACCAGCCTGCAGGCCGGACACAGGCCGGGCACTTGTCAGGGACTGTTTTTCCTTCATGGATATATCCGCAACCCAGGCAGCGCCACCGGATCGGCATGTCGTCTTGTAAAACTTTTTTGGAAGCGATGTTTTCAGCCAGATGTCTAAATAGCTTTTCATGGTGGTTTTCCGCCACAATGATTGCATCAAAGGTGTCGGCAGCCCGGATAAAACCTTCCTGCCGGGCTGTTTTAGCAAATCCTAGATACATGTCATTGCCCACATAGGCTTCAAGATCGGCAGAAGACAGCAGGTTGGCGTGGGTGTCTTCAATAACTCCCGTGGGAAACGGCCAGTTTATGGTCAGTTCCCCACCGTTGAAAAATTTGAAAAAACGCAGCGCATGTTCATATTCCTGGTCAGCGGTTTCATCAAACAATTTGCCGATCTGAATGTATCCCTCGTCCCTGGCCTTATTGGCAAAAAAATTATACCGCGTCCTGGCCTGGGCCTCGGCTGCAAAGGAAGTATGCAGGTTGACAGCTGTTTTGCTCTCCCTGAATTTGCCCATGGAGCTCCTTTTTTATTCTTCGATGATGATGGCTTCGGCACCACACTCGGCCGCCGCCTGGCGCACCTTGTCCTTCAGATGTTCGGGAATAGGGTCAACCTGGATGGTGGATACCAGCTGGTCTTCATCATACTTGAATACTTCAGGACAAAGGTCGTTGCAGTTTCTGTCGCCCATACACTGATCTGTAACGGTTACTTTCA
>CAYNHL010000340.1:0-1521 GCA_964397015.1 uncultured Desulfobacterales bacterium
AGACCTTGAAGAAGAAGAACTGTTGTCGGATATGCAAAATGCCTGAAACAGAATCTATTGTCATCAATACAGGACCTTTACTTGCTTTGATAGCAGGATATGGCGATTTGTCCTTGCTGGGAAAAATGTATAAACGTGTTCTGGTCCCGTTTGAGGTAAAATTCACTTGATTTGGGAGAAGCCTCGGTAATTCAACTGGCGTTAAATGAGAATATTCGCACGGTTTGTATCGATGAGGCTGTTGGCAGACGGATAGCGCGTCTGAGTGGCCTTTGTTTAACGGGATCGATAGGGGTGCTGCTCCGTGCAAAACGCAAAGGGCTTGATATTTCGATGCGCGAGGTAATAAATAGAATGCAATCCAATGGTATTTACCTGAGTAAAAAAGTAATCGATTTTGCTCTCCGGTTGTAATCAGGGTAATCAGGGTCAGGCTGGAATCATTGAAAAGTACGGTTCCGGCATTAAACGGGTGATGCAATCGATGGCAGGTGCAGGATCACCTGTACCTGAATTTGCCCCAGAGAACATTGGAACGTTGGTTAAAAGAACTCTGATGCCGGATTCCGGGGGGAAATCATCTGCACCCATGCCACCAAAGCCCTGCTCATCCCCATGCTCCGGGATGCGATGTCTTTTTCCGACAGGTCCGGCCAAAAGATCCGGGCCATGGAAACCATTATCGACGACCTGTCCTGGGGCTTTGAACTGTATGAGCCCTTTTCCCTGAAACAGGGTATCACCTTTACACTGAAAAACGCCGGCCATATCCTGGGCTCCTGCTTTATCGAATTCACCTTTCCCGGCCAGAAAGCCCCGGATTTTTGTGTGACCTTTTCCGGCGACCTGGGCCGCACCCAGGAACTGATCTATGAGCTGGACCGCCTCAAGACCCGTGTACCGGTCTTCATCGACTCACCCCTGGGCATCGGCATCACCCGGCTGTACCAGGACATGGACGACTTCTGGGACAAGGAGGCCAAAACCCTGAAAGCCAAAGGGGATGACCCCATCACATTCAGGCACCTGTATGCCGTGGAAAAATTCAGGGACCACCAGCAATTACTGGAGATCAAGGGACCGGCCATCATTATTGCCGGTTCCGGCATGTGCACCGGCGGCCGAATCGTAAACCACCTCAAACACGGCATGGATGATCCGAAAAACGATATCTTTTTTGTCGGCTACCAGGCCAAAGGCACCCCGGGCCGGGACATCCTGGAAGATCGTACCCGGACAAAAGCCGCCATCCACCGCCTGTCCGGATACTCGGCCCATGCCGACCAGGATACCCTTGCCGCCTGGGTGGCTTCCATGCCCGATCCCCCCGGCGAAATCCGCCTGGTCCACGGAGAGCCCGAAGCTAAAAAAGCCCTGGAAGAAAAATTGACAATAATGCCAATAAGGCAGGCCTGCCCCCCAGCCTGACCCCGAAACACTTACAATAAATCCAAAAATAGTATATCTATTCTGGAATGAAATCCAAAAATATTATAATAAGATCTATACTCATTCGGATGC
>CAYNHL010000341.1:0-397 GCA_964397015.1 uncultured Desulfobacterales bacterium
CGTGGATTGCGGGGACATGGTGGACATTAAAAAGACCCTTGCCGAAGAAAGGGCAAATCTTATGTTCGAAGCTGCTTCTGCCATGGGGTATGATGCAGTGAACATGGCGGAAAAGGAACTTGAATTCGGGATCGACTTTATTTCAGAGCAGTTCGACCGGTTTTCACTTCCCCTGGTATCTGCCAACCTGCACTTTCCGGAACAAAGCGAGGTTATCAAGCCTTACGTAATTAAAACCTTTGACAGTGTCACTGTGGGTATAACAGGCATAACGCCTGAAGTTTTTTTTGACAAGGAACTTTACGGGCATACGGCTCGTAATCCCGGAGAAAGTCCTGTAAAAACACTTAAGAATACACTTGCAGAGCTGGAAAAAAAAGTGGATGTAATCATCCTT
>CAYNHL010000341.1:407-1514 GCA_964397015.1 uncultured Desulfobacterales bacterium
TTCGGGTTTGAGGGTACCAAAAATTTACTAAGGTACAACAACCTGGTGTCAGTGGATGTTGCCGTTGCAGGGCATGACCGCTACCTGACCGATCCACCCATATTGGTGGAACAGACACTGGTTGTGCAGAACAGCCTGGGCGGGGAGCAACTGTCTGTGTTGTCTCTGCAGATAGATGACTCCAATCGGATCATCGGTCATGAACTGGAAAATATTGTAATAACCGAGGAAACGGCTGGCGAAGACCCTTATCTGTCGTCCCGTATGATGGCATTTAAAAAAGCGGAGCACCGCAGCCGGATGTCGGACCGTCAGGTTGAACGCATGGAAAAACTGGAAGAAGAACGGAAAAAAATTCTGCAGCTGTCCCCGCAGGAGTTTATCAAAAAAATGCAATCCGGGGAAATCGACTATTAAAAAGGATTTTTTCCTGTCATGCCGCTTTTGTCCAGCATCCATCCCTCTCCTGGTTCAAAGACCCACTTTTCTTTTATCTTTGGTCCGAATACTGTTCCCATTTTTTCAATTTTGAATTTTATTGTGACTTCATAGCGGTTTTCAGATACAGGCTGCATGTCTATGATTTTAAATTCATGAACAATTTTGAGTTCTCCGGATTCGACAAAGGCGGCCTTTGAATGATCTTTGCGGTATGCCGTGTCCATCAGGCTGTAAACACGTTCCCAGTCCTGATCGATGCGCCCTGACCACAGCATGGTGACGCGCTGCTCGAGATCCTCGACAGATGAGCTGTCTGTGTCAGTCCCCGGCAGCTGCTTGCCGGCACAGGATACCAGTATAAGCGACATAAAAAGCCCAGTAACAAAAAGCACCAGGGGCTGCCTGAAAAACTTGTTTGTTTTTTCTGACATCATGTTTTTTCCTTTGCCTTGTTTTTGTCCCGTTCGATTGTTTTGATCAGGGTATTTGCAGGAGAATAGCCTAGATCTGCGGCTTTTTGAGCGTATTCCATGGCCAGGTCAAACTCCTCGATATCCCGGTAGGCCGTAGAAAGATTGACCAGGGCCTTTGCCATGTCGGGCGGATCCAGGTCAACTGCTTTTTTGAAAAACGGGATGGCTTTTTCAGGGTCTTTCTGCCGCATTT
>CAYNHL010000342.1:0-1500 GCA_964397015.1 uncultured Desulfobacterales bacterium
CATGGAAAAACCTGCTGCACCCGGACGACCGGGATGAGGTGGTCGCCTTTGTGGATGAAAAAATCAGGAAGGAAAATAGCTGGTATCTCGAGTTCAGGCTCAGGGGAAAGGATGGTCAGTACCGGTGGATCCTGGGAAGGGGCAGGGTGTTTGCCTGGGACGAGGAAGGCAGACCCATCCGGCGCATCGGCACCCACAAGGATATCACTGACAGGAAAATGGTCGAATTTGAAAGAGAAGAGCTGATCTTGAAACTCAACAAGGCCTTAAAGGATGTAAAGACACTGGGCGGCTTGATTCCCATCTGTTCATCCTGCAAGAAAATAAGGGATGACAAGGGGTACTGGAACCAACTCGAGGCCTATTTTGAAAAGCATTCCACGGCCCTGTTCAGCCACAGCCTGTGCCCCGGGTGCATGGATGAAATCTACGGCAACGACGACTGGTATATCGAACTCAAAAAACAGGAGCATTTTCAGGACCCTCCTGATGAAGAGGAGTGATTTTTCCAGTTATATAATCCCACTCAGGTTAGATCTATGAGTAATTCCTTTGTAAAGGAAGATCCAAAAGGTTTATCGCATATAAAAATCAATGCGGCGGTCGGGCTCCGGTGACATCCTGTGCCGATCCCCTTTTTTTTCCAACGGTCCTGTCACAGGATGTCACCGGAGCCCAACCAAGCAACGACTTCGTTCTAATTCGTCTCTATCAAAAACCATCCATCACCCCGAATTTACTCTTGAGATCGCTGTAGCTGTTGACCCAGTCAAACTGAATGTCGTCTGAAACCGCTTTAAAATGGAGCTTTCCACAGTTGACTTTTGCGGTTTCAACCCCGGTTAAATTGCTTTGATCCTTACCGGCTTTGGTTTCCACAATAAAATACAGTTTCATGGTGTTTTCCGGATGGCGGTATACAATGGCCCAGTCAGGTGAATAATGGCCATAGGGCGTATCGATGATAAATCCGCCTTTTTTCAGCTTGGTGAACAGGAATACATTGTCATTTTCCTCCAGCTGCCGGGCAAAATCATATTCCCCATCGCTGTCCATTCGGTAATATTGATGAAGGGCTTTGCGCTTTTCCCCCCGGGTTTTGTAGTATTTTTTAGATTGTTGCAGCAGATTTTCATCTACGATATCCGCTTCAAAAATCCGGGTACTATCCAAGCAGTATCCATTGATGACTTCATATGCTTTGATGTTCAGGGCTTTCTGATCTTTGAGCAGCCTGGATATTTTCTGTGTCACCAGCTCCAGAATTTCCTGTTTCTGGAGCATTTTCGGTTTTTCAAGGCCCCGGATGATTTTCATGATGGCCAGTCGGGGGAGCATGGTGTGATACATGATCTCATCCACAATTTCCAGCAATGATCTTTGAGAAGAACCGTTCGGCCAGCCGGACACCACCTCCACCACCCGGTTTGTTTCAGGCGTGAGTTCAAACTTCTGGGCCTTGTCAAATCCGCCGGTTCCCGTGATAATTTCATACTCGTA